>SKXQ01000030.1 GCA_007128315.1 Spirochaetaceae bacterium
AAAACTCTATACGATCGGGTTGATTCGGAGGTAGACTTCAAGCGGGCGGCTCCTTTGCGTGCGTTTGGTGGTACAAGCACACGATACCCAAAGGCAGTCGCCTTTTCTATGCCCTCGTTCCCATCCCGGGGGTGCCCCCGGGATGGGAATCGCCTATCCCTCTAACCCAAAGTGTTGCTTCTCGGACTTGAAGACGCGCTTTGTACACAGTGAGACAATGCTCCTTGGCTTATCATGAAATCCCGCATCCCTGCCTGATCCGTCAAACGCTGTCCGCCGCCGCCGGGATCATCCTCCTGCTTGCGAGCTGCACTGCTGTAGGTACCGAAGCCGCAGTGCTGACCGCCCCGGGCGACCTGCCGGTGAGCGTCGAGCCGGTACATCTGACCGGCTTTATTCCGAGCGCCGGGTTCATTCGCGACATCAGAACAAACGCCGCAATGCTTCACGTGTCGGAGCGGACGAACATTCACGTCGACTGGATTGAATCTCAGAAGCTGGACGCTCATGAACAGCTGAGTCTCCTGCTTTCCGGCGACTCGTACCCTGGCATCATTCAGGGTGCCAGCGGAAGCGGTCTTTCCATGGAGCGCATTGTCAGTTACGGCGCGGATGACTATGTCGGACGCGGCGCGCTTCTGCCTCTCGACGATTACGTTGGCACAGCCATTAACACCGATGTAATCGACGACAGTGCGCTTCAGTCCGGAACGATCAACGGTCGGCTCTACGGAATCTCCACCGGTGTAAACATGCCGGCCCTGGCGTACAATCGGGGACTTCTGGAGCGTGAAGGCATACCGCTGCCCGCAACTTCAATGAGCTACGATGATTTCCGGGAGTACCTCGTCATGCTCAGAGACAACCTTCCGAGTGGTGTGTACCCGATGATGGATATCGGCGTCATGTCTTCCAACACGACCCCGTTCGGATACTGGACGCGTTACAACGGAACGCCCATGTATGATGCCGAGCTGAACACGACGCACGTTACACCTGAGGCGGCAACCGAGTACCTTGCGATGTTCCAGGACTATCGTGAGAACGGCCTGATCCCGCCAGCCGACATCGCCGCCGGATATGCGGAAAGCAACGCTGACTCGTCGTCACTCGTTGCCGGCCGCGTAGCGATCGGATATCTGTTTACGAACCAGCTTCCCGGTTACCAGGCCGCCATGACTGATGAACTCGACCTCATCGAGTTCCCCGGTGCCGCAGAAACCAACGCACTCTGGGTCGCACCGAGTCAGTTTTACACGGTTAACAGAAACTCGCAGAACATCGAGCAGACGATTCGCTTCATCGACTTCCTTGTGAACGATCCCGATGCCGCGTTGATTCTCGGAAACGACCGCGGCGCGTCCGCATCGGCGACTGCGCGTGCTGCAGGCGCTGCCACTCCGGCAGACCAGAAGGTTCTGAACTACCTGGATGCCGCTGCACCGCACACGTCGCCCGAAACACCGCACGTTCCCAACGATACCGAGTTGAATAATACCGCGTATCTGATCTATCAGCAGGTCGCTTTCGGTCAGCTAACCCCGGAACAGGGAGGACGGGAGATTCACGATCTCCTCATGCGCCTCATCGAACGACAGTAGCTCCCTTACGGGCCGTTCTCGCAAGAACGGCCCGTCTTTTCGCCCCACCACAGTATGGTAAGCTACAACATGAACATGAACTCAACTGACAGGGCTACGCTGCAACGCCTGCGCTCGAAGACCTCGTACTCCGCTGATACGGA
Source organism: Spirochaetaceae bacterium (assembly GCA_007128315.1). GTDB lineage: Bacteria > Spirochaetota > Spirochaetia > DSM-27196 > SKKC01 > SKKC01. The sequence continues at coordinate 1,745 of SKXQ01000030.1, forward strand.
GAGTTTCGGGAACGAGTGTGTTTCCCGGGCTTTCGCCGAAAGCGGTGTCGCGTTTATCTCGGGATGGACCGAACTGGAATCAGTCTTTGACGCTGCGGTGTCGGCACTCGGTACGTGCATACGTGATCACGACGGCAGCCCACTGCTGCAGGAAGGCGGCGTCTACGACGGATGCTGGCTCGAGAGTACGGGAACCGCCAATGCAGAGGTGCTGTCGCGTTTTGTCCCGGAAGCGGCTGAGTCTACAATGCTCGCGTTTACCCGTTACCAGCGGGCCGACGGGCTCATTCCATACAGGATCTCAGCCGACGGACCTGTGTTTCGGCAGATCCAACTGGTCACCCCGCCGGTGCGAAGCGCCTGGCACCACTATCGCGTGGCCGACGCGCAACCTTCGTTCCTGGCCCGGATCTACGACACGTATTCAGCATATGACCACTGGCTCGCATCGATGCGCGATACTCGCGGTACCGGATGCATAGAGGCATTCTGTACCTACGACACCGGACACGACCTTTCACCGCGATTCTGGCACGTACCGAATTCGCCGTTTCGTGGTGAACCCGGTCGTTTCGACCCGGATAATCCGCGCCTGCCGTTCATCGCTCCTGACCTGACCGCCAGTGTTGCCTGCAGCAGGGACTACCTTGCGCGCATTGCCACCGAAATCGGCGCATCGAGCGCCCGAGGAAGATCGGACGGTCTTGCATCTGATACCTGGCTGCACGCCGCCGGGCAGATGCGGGAGGCCCTGTTCACGCAGTGTTTCGACCCGAAAGATCGTTTCTTCTATGACCGCGATGCATATGGTGAGTTCGTCAAGGTGCAATCCGACGTGCTCATGCGCGTCCTCGCGAGCGAAGCGGTACCGCTTGAGCTGTTCGAGGAGCTGCTTCGCACCTACCTGCTGAACACGCGGAAGTTTTACTCTGACGTTCCCTTTACATCCATTGCGCTCGACGATCCTCGATACTTCCAGTCGTCTCAGCACAACAGCTGGGCCGGTGCGGTTAATTTTCTGACCATTATTCGTGCGCCACACATGTTCGAACACTACGGACACTCCGCGGAGTTCATGACCGCCGCCAATCAGCTGATGCAGGCCTTTGCCAACGTGACGAAGTTTCCACAATGCCTGAATCCCTGGACAGGTGAGGAAGGCTACACTGAGCTGTACTCACCGGCAATCCTGTCAATACTCGACTATATCGAGCGCATGCACGGCGTGCAGGCGGCGACCGACGGCTCTGTCTGGTGTAACGCACGCCAGCCCGTTCCTTCGTCCGCGGACCGTTTCCGTGAGCGGTCAAGCGCGTACCGTCGGACAATATCCGGAAACGAGTACGAGCTTGTGTGTGGTGCCGAGCGTGCACATCTGTTTCTCAACGGCCAGCCCCATGCGGAGTTTCCGACCGGTACCAGGCTTGTATGCGACCGCTCCGGCCGCGTGAGGGGGATCACCGGCCTTGTCCCGAGAACGGTTTCGGCTGACCTCACGCTCCATTCGCCTCCATCAGACCGGTATAGCCGACGCTCACTTGCTGTTGAGGTCTCGGCGAACGAGACGCTCGTAATCGACGGCGAGTGCCTGCGATGCAAAGCGAAGAATCACTATATACCACCGCAATTCTAAGGAGCTATTCCATGAAAACCGAAGACATACAGATCCGTGATCCTTTCATCGTGCCCCAGCCGCATCGCAGCAGTTATCTCATGTACGGGTCTACCGACCCCGACATCTGGAATCCTCCGGCAACCGGTTTTGACGTCTGGGAAAGCCGGGATCTCTCGTCGTGGGAAGGTCCAATTCCAGCGTTTCGCCCGCCGCACGACTTCTGGTCCGATCGGAACTTCTGGGCTCCGGAAGTTCACGAGTACAGAGGTGGCTGGTACATGTTCGCGTCGTTCAAATCACCCGAACAGCGGCGCGGCACACAGATACTCATCGGCGATTCCGCGAAAGGCCCGTTTCGTCTTCATAGCCCGGGGCCGGTAACCCCGCGCGACTGGGAGTGCCTCGATGGTACACTCCACACAGACCAGACCGGCACGCCGTGGATGGTATTCTGTCATGAATGGGTTCAGATCGAAGACGGCACGATATGTGCGACACGCCTGTCAGATGACCTTACCAACAGTGTCGGATCACCGGTAACCCTGTTTGCAGCAAGTTCAGCACCGTGGGTCGAACCCTTCCGCGACGGCAAGAGCTACGTCACCGACGGCCCTTTTCTGTTTCCGATCGGCGACTCTCTTGCCATGATCTGGTCGAGTTTTCGCGGCGGCGCGTACGCCATAGGCGTATCGTACAGCGATACCGATGTTCTCGGACCCTGGCACCACGACGCGCAGCCGCTCTATCAGAACGACGGCGGGCACGGCATGATATTCCGCGACCTGTCAGGACACCTGAATCTGACGATACACACACCGAACCGCACACCTCACGAACGAGCGATTTTCCTGCCACTTGAGGAGCACGAGGGAAGATTATCGGTCAGAGCTGAATGAATCCACATTCTCCGGCAGGACGATCTCGACCGGCATGAGAATTTCAGCATCCATATCCGTACCGAATGCCAGATGTCGTGCAAGCATGTGCGCAGCCTCATATCCCTGGGTTTCCGGACGCTGGGAGATTATGGCATCTATTCTGCCTTCACGAAGCAGCTGTGCGTTCTGTGCAAGGAGGTCGTACCCTATGACCGGGATGTGACGCCGAATGCCAATGATCGCAACGGCCTGTGCGAGCAGATCTGCCGAGGCGTTGGTCATAAACACCGCCCCGAGATCAGCTCCGATCTCGCTCAGTCTCGTGACGAGCTCGTCCCGGTACTCCTCTTCTGAACCGTCAAGAAGTGACAGATCGTGGATATCTCCAGAGGAAATCTCGGCCCAGTACTCACGAAACGCGTTCGCCCGTTCCTGCAGGTGTACATCCACCCTGCCCAGGGTAACAGAGGCTACCGACGATCCTCCGTCCCTCATCAGCCTTGCCAGTCTGCCCGCAACACGACCACCCTGTCGCGGGTCCTGCCCGACAAATGGTACGTCCGTCCCGTGTAGCCGGGAATCGAATGCGACCGATGCGATGTTGTGCTGCGCTATGTGCGCGGCGAGCGTCCGCTGTGAATCAATCGAAACAACAGGTGCGACGAGTAACCCGTCCGGTGCCAGCACATCATCGCAGGCTCCGAAAATGCTGTCCAGGCAGTCAGCGAAGCTCTGCTCGTTGTACCGATTAAAGAACGACGTCCGCACCTCAAGATTGCTCATGTTCAGTCGGGCAAACGCGCGCTGTATACCCCGATACGGCTCCGCCCAGTAGCCGCCGTCGGATTCAAGTTGCGGAATTAGCACGGTAATGACGAACACCCGCCCCTGCGAGAGATTTCTCGCATGGATATTAGGCGTGTACGAGAGGCTTTTGACCGCTTCCCTGACGCGAGCTTCGGTGTCGGGGGCCACCTTCCCCCGGTTATGGAGGACCCGGTCCACGGTTCCAAGGGAGACGCCTGCCCGACGGGCTATATCCTTTACGGTTATCACGAGGTCTTCATCGTAACCTGAAATACGCAGCGTTCCAACGCAGGGCATCCGTTACCGAGCGAATAGTCGACTGTTCATCGATCACCACAGCTTCGATATCGTGCATATCCGCGAAATCGAGGAACTGCTC
>SKXQ01000164.1 GCA_007128315.1 Spirochaetaceae bacterium
AGTCGCGCGACACGCCTCAGCGTATCACGATGGTTTCCCCTGACTACACACAGATGATGGGGCATACCGGCCTGCACCATGTCCTCAAACCACTCGCGTATGTCGACCCAGTCCGTCTCGAACAAACCGTTGGTCGCCATGAGCTCGCGTTTCGGTCTGAGTGTGCGCCCTTCGAGAGCCGTCATGCAGTAAGAATCCTGATACCGCCACAGCCGGTACATGGTCACGTCCATCCCTGCCTTGATTGTTGCGTCGACGACCGTAGGTTTACGGTTGTTAAACTGCACACCAAGCTTCGGCCCCCCGGGCCGACCGACCGCATCGCAGAGCTGAAAGGGAGCCGCCCCGGTATGCCAGATTGTAGCGGTCTTCCGCGTGTGCTCGAGCCAGTCGGACAGGTAGACAGGACCTATGTCCAGGCTCTCCGCAATCAGTGAGCAGATCGCCCCGTCAACGTCACCTTCCATAGCTACAGGCATACCTTCGGACACCAGTTTCGCAAGCGCAAGATACGGCCAGTGACCCGTTACGGTCGGGAGATCAGGCCAGCACCTGAAGGCGAGCGCGGTCATGCGCTCTTCGACAAAGATATCTCGAATCGCACGGTAGTAGCGGGCCTGCATCTGTATCGCGTCGGGTACATCGAAATCCATGCCCTCTCCAACCGGCAGTCCGAGGCCGATCAGATCCCGGACATCAGCTTCGATCTCTTCGGCGGTAAAGCCTTGCACACGTGCAATAAGTTCAGACGTACTCATGTGGTACAGCTGCGAATCGAGTGTCGTGCTGAGAAAGACCGGATCGGCGTGAAAATCCACGAAACCCGGAGCGTGATAGCCGATAAGCCCGAACACGCCCTCTGATAGCGCCTGTGCGGCGTGCACCGCGAGGACTGCCTGTCGCAGGCGCCGCTGCAGCTCTTCGTCGTCAGGGTGGCCGTACACGAACTCGAGCGGGTGACCGAGCTGACGAAGGGTCGCAGCCATGACGTGCGTGCCGACCAGCGAGTTCGCGCTGATCATGGAACCGGTCGGCTTCTCGGTTGTAGCCCAGAACACCATGGGTTTTCGCCACAGACGCGAGAGAAGAGGGGCAAGCCGCCCGTCGGAGATCGTCGGTTGCACGACGATCAGCGTGGTAACACCTTCGCGCCGACACACTTCCACCGACCGCGAAAGCTCAGCATCGTCAGCAATGTTCCCGGACGGCACGTGCACCGTCCACGGGAGGGCTTCGAGCAGGTTTCTGATACGCGATGTGACCTCAGCTCCCCATTCAGGGTCAAACCCGGGCCGTTTACGCCCCATGATCAGCAGTCCGACCGATGGCGGCCGTACGAATTCTCCTCGTATCAGGTTCATGCTCGCATCTCCATTTTATTTTCAGTAACTAAGTTAAACCCTATTCCGGAGATTGACAACGGACACAACTCGTGTTTTTGTTAGTTTATGAAAATAAATAATGATGAGGTCGTGGAGAAGCTCATCCGCCTGCGCGATTTCATGAGACGGGAGGACCTCGCAGCCTGCATCCTGCGCCGAACAGCCAGCCTCGCATGGATCACCGCCGGTGCCCGCACCTACGTCAACACCGCAAACGGTGAAGGACCGGTGACCGCAGTTATTACCGCCGACCGGCAGATGCTCCTGACCAGCGAGATCGAGGCGCCACGGTTGCGCGATGAGGAAGGCCTTGGGTCCACCGCCTGGGATATCATCGCGGATCCATGGTACGGAACGGCACGGAATCCGGCCGATCTGCTGCGCGATCCGGGCGTCAATGCCGACGCTCCATCGGGAAAGCGAACAGGTTGCGACACCGCCGTACCGATACGCGCGGGAAACATCGTCGACATTGGCGGCCCCCTCGCCCGTCTCCGGTCACAGCTTCTACCGGTCGAGCAGAGGCGCGCTGAGGTACTCGGCGCCGACTGTGCAGCGGCCATGCAGGATGCGTGCGAATCCGTAGAGCCCGGACAGAGCGAGTACGAGATCGCTGCGCTGCTCTGGAAACACGCGCAGCGGCGTGGCATACAGGCTGTTGTGAACCTCGTCGCCTGCGACGAGCGCATACATCGTTACCGGCACCCCCTGCCGACCTCAGCCGTGCTGCACCGACACGCGATGCTCGTCCTTTGCGGACGTCGCAACGGCTTGATCACGTCCATGACACGAATCCTGCATTTCGGACCCCTGCCCGAAAAGATTCGAGCGCGACAGAACGCAGTTGCCTCGGTGGACGCAGCCATGATAGCCGCGAGTCGACCGGGAACGACGACCGGTGAAATTCTGGATCATGCAATCGCCGGCTATACGACCGGTGGCTTTCCGGAAGCCTGGCGCGAACACCACCAGGGAGGTATCACCGCATACGAGCCGCGCGAGTTCCTCGCCGTTCCCGGCGGAGAAGACAGACTCGTCGCCGGCATGCTCTGCGCGTGGAACCCCTCACTACCGGGTGCGAAGTCCGAGGACACAATCCTGGTCCGCGAGGACGGCCCGCAGATCCTGACGTCGACCCCGGGCTGGCCGGCGATTCAGGCGACAGACGTGAGAACGGGTGCGACCATCGAACGCCCCGATATTCTGATACGATAGGCGGTATGCATGAACTCGTTTCGCTGGCAATTATCTACGCGACGGCAGGGTTGTTACAGGGTGTGGTCGGGTTCGGCTTCGCGCTCGTCTCGGTTCCACTGGTCGCGGCGCTGTACGATATTCCGACGGCAGTTACCATGAACGCAGTTGTGGGAACTGCAAACTGCGCGTACAAGGCATGGCTTCTGCGACGCCACATCGAGTATCGGCTGGTCCTGCGTTTCTTCGCTGTCGCGACGGTTTTTGTACCTGTTGGCGTTGTCGCAGTCAGCTACATACCAGGACGCCCGGCGATGGCTGCGCTTGGTCTCTTCGTTGTTGCGGTGGCGGTAGCAAACCTGTTTTCACGCAGTTACGTCAGCCTGGTCATGCGTCGTCGCAGGAGTTTCTGGAGTCTTGCGGGGCTGACGGGAGTCATTTCAGGCGCGTTCGGCACACCCGGCCCGGCTGCAGTCCCGTATTTCGTCGGACAGACAATCCACGCCGAAACGGCGAAAGCGAACCTGCAGATCTTCTTTACGCTTGTGGCCGCCCCGGTCATCGTGTTCCATGCTGCCGCCGGCAACATGACCTTCGTAGCGCTCGGCCGGGCCGGGCTGTTTGTCCCGCTTGTCATGCTGGTAACGCTCACGGGAACCCGTGCTGCAGAGCTGCTACCGGCGGAGACTTTACGGCGAGTCGTGGACATCGGATTGATCGCGCTCGGGGCGTACATACTGTTCGAGCAACTGATCGCTTGAACATACAGACCATACGTTTTCTGGAGGCAGAATGCTGCACGTTGAAACAACAGAGACAAACTGTACGATCCGGTTCAAGGACAGGATTATACTCAAACATACAGTTGACGCACCGGCGATTGAAGTCGGCAGAGGAACAGCCGATTTTCCCGAGCGTCACGGCATTTTCCGGATTCGAGAGACGACGAGGGAAATTGTACCACTGCGATCCGTTGATCTCCTGTCGGGACCCACTCGGCCGGATACGGAAAACGATTCCGCTGCTATTCGGTTTGGAGATGCACTGACCCTCAGTTTACAGGTACGCGACGGGCGACTGTATGTGCATACCACTGACTGCGAAGCCGGTCTCAACCGCTTCGTATTACGCATCCCCTCGACCAGAAACGAACACATCTACGGCTGCGGTGAGCAGTTTTCGCGGCTCGACCTCAAGGGCCATCGTGTTCCCCTTTTCGTACAGGAACAGGGAGTCGGCCGCGGAAAAGACCTCATTACCCTGCTCGCCAATCTCTCCCACGGCGCCGGCGGCAACGAATGGACTACATACTTTGTACAGCCGACCTTCGTGACCTCGGATCATCTTTTCTTCCACACAGACGCATCGGCCTATGCGGTATTTGATTTCCGCAAACAGGGATGCTCCGAACTCGAGTTCTGGGAAGTACCGGGTGAAATCGTCATAGGAGTCGAGGCAGACACGCCCGATACGATCGGCAGCCTCACCGACGTGCTCGGCCGGCAACCACAGCTGCCGGAATGGACCTACGACGGCGTGTGGCTCGGCGTACAGGGTGGTACCGACCTTGTGCAGCAAAAGGTCAAGCGTGCGAAGACTGCAGGCCTTCAGATCGGGGCGGTCTGGGCACAGGACTGGGAAGGGCGTCGCATAACGAGCTTCGGGAAACAGCTCATGTGGAACTGGCGCTACGACGAAAACCGCTACCCCGATCTACCATCCTGTATCGCGAGCCTGCGGGAGGACGGAATACGGTTTCTCGGGTATATCAATCCATTCCTGGCAATAGGTACCACCAACGAGGAAGATGCTCCGGTACCCGATGACTTCTTCTATCGCGAAGCACGCGAAAAAGGCTACTGCGTACAGCATCCCGACGGTTCCGACTACTACACCTATATAACTACCTTTCCGGCTGCCACCATAGATCTGACCAACCCCGAGGCCTTCGAATGGATCAAGGGCATTATCAAGCGGGAAATGATAGGCATAGGACTTTCCGGCTGGATGGCCGACTTCGGCGAGTACTTACCCATCAACAGTAAGGTACATTCCGGAGAACCCCCGGAACTCGTCCATAACCGCTACCCCGCACTCTGGGCACGCGCCAACTACGAGGCGCTCGCCGAGACCGGTACCCTTGGCGAGATTGTGTTCTTTATGCGTGCGGGCTTTACCGGATCATCCCGCTGGTCCACCGCAAACTGGGCAGGAGATCAGCTGGTGAACTGGAGCCGGGACGACGGCCTGGCAAGCGTTATACCCGCTTCGATTTCGCTCGGGTTCTGTGGCGTAGCCAACTTCCATTCAGACATTGGCGGATACACGAGCGTTGCCTACATAAAACGCAGCAAAGAGCTGTTCATGCGCTGGGCGGAAATGTCGGCATTTACCCCGACCATGCGCAGCCACGAAGGCAACCGTCCGGACGACGGCTGGCAGTTTGACTCGGACGACGAAACTCTTGCCCATTTTGCGCGAATGTCACAGATCTTCACCGCGCTGAAGCCCTATCACGTACATTGCGGAAACGAGTACCAGCGCACCGGAGTACCTATGATACGGCACCCATTTATTCATTACGAAAATGATCCGGTCTGCCACCGCCTTACGTATCAGTACCTCTACGGGCGGGACCTCATGGTCGCACCGGTTATACGGAAAGGACGGCGATACGTGCGATGCTACCTTCCGGACGATGAATGGGTACACCTGTGGACCGGAACGCACTACCAGGGCCGGCGACACCACCGGGTCGCCGCACCAATGGGTCAACCGGCAGTGTTCTACCGGGCAGGCTCACCATACGCAGACCTCTTCGAAAAAACGGGCAGGTCCCGGGGGTAAGCGACCCCCGGCATCGCGTCGCGTTCTAATACTGCGTCTCTGGAATGTACACCTCTATACCGTCGAGCTCTTCAGTGATTTCGATCTGACAGCTCAACCTGCTCGAATCCTTGCGCTCGGCGGCAGTCGCTTCAAGCATCTCCGCCTCGTCGCGACCGGGCTCCGGGAGTTTATCCTTGTACGCATCGGCCACGTACACATGACAGGTCGCACACATCGCGAGTCCACCGCAGTCGCCTTCAATTCCATCGATGCCGTTATCGACGGCTGCATCCCGAAGCGTGGTACCTTCGTCCACCTCTATCGTTTTCTTTGTCCCGTCGGAATACACGTAGCTTACTTCTGGCATATCGTTCTCCTTCCATGAACGTTTGTTCATTTACAGAACAGCATAAACCGGGAAGGGAGATACGACAATGGTGTTTTTGTCAGTCGAACTGAAAACCGCCGTTCTGGTCGATGATCTCACCGGTAATGAATCCGGCCCTGGGAGACGCGAGAAACTGCACAACGTGAGCAAACTCTTCCGGTTCGCAGTACCGCCCGACCGGTATCTTCTGCATAACCGCTGCCTGCTGTTCTGGTGTGAGTTGCTTCTCGACCATGGGGGTGCGAACGTACGCGGGAGCAATCCCGTTGACCGTTATGCCGTCCTTCGTTGTCTCTACAGCAGTGGAAAAGGTCAGGCCGATAATAGCCGCCTTGGAGACGGAGTACGCTGTGCCCGCGGTCAGACCACCGCCTTTGGCGGCCCAGGAGGAGATGTTGATGATGCGGCCCCACTTTGCTGTCCGCATCGCCGGAAGGCACAGCTGCGTAAGATAGAATGCCCCGTCAAGGTTTACCGACATGACCCGGTGCCATTCTTCCGGGGTCGTATCGACCAGCTTCGCATTCGACAGGACACCGGCGTTGTTCACGAGCACTTCAACCGGGCCCACGTCGGCAACGACGTGTTTCATTGCCGCGGCACAAGCCTCGTAGCTGCTGATGTCGAAGGCTATCGGATACGTGTCTGCCCCAAGCTCTTCGGCAGCAGCCCGAACGGCTTCGTCGTTGATGTCAGCGAGCACAACCCGGTGCCCGCTCTCGATGAGTCCTTTTGCGGCGGCCTTACCCATAGTCCCGGCACCGCCGGTGACGAGTGCTATTGTCGGTTCTTTCGATGTTGTCGAATCGGTCATTTCTTTATCTCCTGTTTTGTACGGGGTTACATCGCCGTGATCGTCGACCAGACAGATTCTTCCACGTCGATTCCGTGTTCGCTGTTTTGCCGGCGCGTGCGCAAAGCACGCTCACCGGGATACATGATAGCAGCTTCGTCGGAAACAGGCACCGACGCCTTTATGTCAGCAATGGCATCGTTCATGAGTTTTTCTGCATAGGCTTCGCTCGTAGCGCGTCGTATGTCGATGGAGATAAAGACCTGCGACAGCGCGTATTCATCATCACTCAGCTGACCGATATCATACGTGGAGTTTCCTTCGGCAAGGACAGCGGCGAGCAGATCGAGAACAATTGACATTCCCGAGCCCTTCCAGAAGCCGATGGGGATTACGCGCCAGGTTTTCATGATTTCAGCGGGGTCGGTGGTCAGCTCACCGGCTTCGTTGTATCCACCGGGATAAGGTAGTTGCCGACCGGCGTACAGAGCTTCTTCGATCTTACCATACGAGTACTGCGCAAGCGCGGCATCCAGGACGACGGGCCCTTCGCGGCGCGGCAGACCGACAATGAAGGGATTGTTCCCGATACGCCGGTCCATGGCACCCCAGGCCGGCATGTTCGGCTGCGTGTTCGTCCAGCAGATTCCGACATATCCTGCTTCCGCAGCCTGCCAGCCGTAGGCTCCACCGCGCATCCAGTGGTTCGTGTTCCGCAGAGCCACCGCACCGATTCCGTACTCCCCCGCCAGCTCCATAGCCCGGTTCATGCAAAAGCGTGCGTTGAGATTACCCATACCGAGGTTGCCATCCCACTTTTCCAGGGCTCCAAGCGAAGCGACTTTCGAGGGCTTCGCTGCGAGGTCGATGTATCCTTTCTCAAGATAGCTGATGACCCGCGGAAAACGGTTCACGCCGTGTGAAGCAATTCCGTCAAGCGTGTTGTCAGCGAACAGGCCGGCCGACTCAGCAGCGGCATCCTGTGCCATGCCGGACTTCACGAGTACGCGGGTCAATTCACGTGTAATCTGATCGTAGGTCAATCTCATGTGTGCTCACCTTTATCATAATGTCATTATATTATATCGAATAATACCGTATGCCCGGCTCCATCAGTTGTCAAGCAATTATCTCGATGCAGTCACACTGCTATCTTGATGACGATCTTTCCGACCGTGGCTGGCGCATCGACCTGACACTTTGGTTTGTGCCCGTCTGACGGAAAGAAAATTGCGAAGTCGCCTTCTTCCATGCGTATCGGCACCGACCAGTCCGGTTCCTGGAAGAAGACCAGATCATTGCCGTAATCGTAGGGCATATCGACGCCCGGCAAACGCGCGAGCGGAGCCCAGTGTATTGTTTCCTGCCCGCTGACGATGATCTGCAGGTCGATGAACAGCCGGTGCGCTTCGAACCTGCCTTCACTCGGAGCCTGTGTGGTGTAGGACTGTATCTGCGCCTTGATGCGGTCTCCGTCGACAGTGATCACCTGTCCCGGTTCTATCGACTTCAGATCGCGACTTTTCAGCCACTCTACCGCACGGGCAATCTTGGGACTCATCGCGCCGTAATCGGCGAGGGTCGTGTGTATATTGTCAAGTATCATAGTCTCATGCTCCTTTTCGCATTTGCTCCAGAACCCAGTCTGTGCGGAGTGCGCTTGTACCCGTACTGGGGCTTTTATCCTTTCCTAGCAAATCATCAGTAATAAGCTGTATAAGCGGCTGCTGCACATGCTCAGGCACTTCGAAACTGATCTCTTCGCTGCCCTCACCGGTTTCGACGAATACGGGTCCCGCAACATCCAGCACCGAGAACGTTATCCTGCCCGCTGACCCGTAGATGCGCACGAAATCCTCTTCCCGATCGGCCGCGAAGCACCAGCTTCCCGAGCCGTGTACACCTGACTCGTGCAGCCATGATCCCGTTACCATATCCTCCACCGCGTAGCTGCCACCCTGATTCGAGGCTATCCCGTGCACAGCGGTGATCGGACCAAAGTAGAAGTCCAGAAGGTCCAGACCGTGAGAGCCCACATCCAGAATGAGGCCACCTCCCGAGAGTTCCGGTCTGACCCGCCAGGGGAGCGCACCAGTTGCGTCGGCCGCGACCGGCCGTGCGTGCAGCGATACGTGCACGTGACGAGGCGCTCCTATCGCGTCCTTCTCCAGCAGCGAGCGGACAGCCCGATATTTTTCCAGGCCCCTGCGGTAGTAGGCCACGTGCAGGGGCACCCCGCGCGACGCACACAGCTCGACGGCTTCCCTGCCTGCGGCGAAGCCGATACCCATTGGTTTCTCGCAGTAGACAGGTTTCCCGACTTCCGCGATACGCCGGATGTACTCGACGTGCGTTGTCGGGGGCGTAGCGATGTAAACGGCGTCAACCGAGGGGTCGGTGATAAGACGATCGGCGTCGTCGTACCAGCGGGGTACCTTATGTCGCTTCGCGTAGTCTCGTGCGAGGTCACCGCTGCGTCGCATTACGGCGACCAGTTCGGCTCCCCGGGCTTTCTGGAAACCTGGACCACTTTTTTTCTCTGTTACATCGCCGCAGCCGATGATTCCCCAGCGAATGTTATCCATAAACATACCTTCCTCATGACATTATATTGTAATGTTGTTTTTCTGCCTTTCACAAGGACTGATCTCCGTAGTAGTATCTCCGTGTCATAGATCGGTAGGAGCAAAGCCATGAGTCTCAACGGGAAACGCATAGACAAGACCACACCGATTCCTTTGTATTACCAGCTAAAACAGCACCTGAAAGAGCACATAAACCACTGCAGAGTCGGCGATGCGATCCCGACCGAGAACGAACTGTGTGAACAGTTCGACGTGAGTCGCACGACCGTTCGCCAGGCAATTGCAGAACTGGTGAGCGAAGGACACCTGGTACGCAGCACCGGCAAGGGAACCTTTGTAACCAAACCCAAGGTACAGCGTGATTTCGTGCACGCACTTCAGAGCTTCAACGAAGAAATGCGAAACCACGGACACATCCCCGGCACCACGGTCCTGAGCTTCGCACCCGTGAGCGCGAACGAGACTGTAGCCGAACAGCTCAGAATAAACGAAGGCGACGAAACTGTTTTTCTAAGACGCCTGCGCTCAGCTGACGGCAAGCCGGTAATGATTGTTAACACCTTCCTTCCAGGCAGCCGTGTTCCAGGGTTGCTCGACCTCGATCTCACCGCGAACGGACTCCACGACACGCTCCGCGACGTATACGGTCTGGACCTCGTCAGAGGCACACGTGCAGTCGAGGCGATCGCCGCTCCGGAGCAGGAAGCAGAGCTCCTGCAGATCAAACCGGGCGATCCCGTTCAGTACATCGAAAGCACGTTCTTTACCGACGCGGATCTCGCAGTCGAGTTCTCCACGGCCTGGTACCGGGGTGACCACAGTCGTTTCGTGATCCAACTGCTTCCATCCACCCGCTGGTCCCGGCAATAGGCATCGCTTCAGGGCGTCAGGACGGTTCGCCGGGTTCTTCGCCCATGAGGCGTCGTATCGCAAACGCAACGATGTTGATCGACTGCAAACCGATCAGAAAGAACCCGGTTGGAAGCGCAAGACGCGGCCAGAACACAATGAAAAATCCGCTCGGACTGTACTCGAATCGACCGAAATCGGCGAACAGATAGCCGGCTGTAACCATGACATAGCAGTAATAGATCAGCAGAGCGTGCGCGAGAATCACCAGTAATGGCGCGAGCACGCTGACAACGAATTCGTTCCCCTTGCGCAGCTGATCCCGCAGCAGGTTCACCTGCATGTGTCGTGAATAGCGCAGACAGGAACTGCTACCCCACAGGCCCACGAGCGCGCTGAGGTATCCGGCTCCCTCGCTGAGCCAGAAGAACGGGCGTGCAATCACATACCGGCTGGCTACCGAAAGAAGGAGCAGTCCGAACATTGTCAACATCCCGGCAGCAATAACGAGCTGCACAACTCGGTCGACCTTTCCCGTAAAGGAATCGTATCCGTCGAAGACACGTAATATTGCGGTTTTCACCCCACACCTCCTAATTGCATCAGTCGCGGAAGCCCTTCGCTGAGCACGGGTATCAGAACTATGAGTACCGTGACGAGGAACTCCTGAATCACAAAAGGCCATACGTATCTGATCTCATCCACGAGATCTACCTTTCCGACGAGAGCCGCAGTCAGGAGCGTCCCCCCGACCGGAGGCGTCATATGTCCGATACCAAGAACCATTATGAGGATCATGCCGGTATGCACCGGGCTGTATCCGAGCTGCAAAGTCATTACCGGCACAAGAATTGGTCCGAACATGAGGACGTTCGCCGTGCGTCCTATAAACATGCCTGCGACGAACAGCGCACCAAGGACCATGAGGACAATCAGAAATCTGTTGTCAGTAACGCTCAGGAGACCCTGCGAGACGATTGCGGGAATGTTACGCCGTGCGACGACGTAGGAAAAGGAAATGGCAACTCCCGCAAGGATAAGAATTGCCGAAGATGTCTTTGCCGCTTCCTTTAGAATCTCGATGAGATCCTTCGGCTTCACCGTCCGATAAACGACCATAGTCAGAAAGAGTGCGTAGGCAACCGAAAGAGCCGAGCCTTCTGTGGCTGTAACAAAACCACCGACAATCCCGCCGAGAACGATAACCGGAAGTCCAAGAGCAAGCGCGGCCTCACGAAGCGCCATGAACCGCTCGCCCCAGGTGGCCTTCTGGTGAAGCGGAATGTTCATTCTGCGGCACATGAACCAGGTCATGACACCGTATACAACAGCAAGAAGGAGCCCTATTGTGAGACCCGCGGCAAACATCGCAGCCACGGGCACGCCAAAAGTCGCCCCGTAGACGATCATAATTACACCCGGTGGGATGATCGGGGACAGCGTCGCCGAAACCGCAGTCAGTGCTGCTGCGAACCCCGCCGGATATCCTTCTTTTTTCATTGCCGGAATAAAGAAAGATCCCATTGCAGCGACGTCGGCCTGGCCCGATCCGGAGATAGAGGCAAAGAACACACTGGAAAGGACGTTTACCTGTCCCAGTCCTGCGGTCAGGTGACCGACAAGTGCGCGCGCGAGGTTGATCAGGCGTTCGGTCAACCCGCCCTTGCCCATGAGCTCTCCGGTCAGAAGGAACATCGGCACTGCCAGAAAGGTGAAACTCGTCAATCCTGCAAAGGACCGCTGGGCGAGTATCTGCAACACCGACGCACGCCCGAGATCGAAGTAGTGCACCATTGCTGAAAGACCCATCGCACCGAATACGGGCAGCCCGAGTATGATGAGCCCGAATAGAACCGCAAACATCACGACAATTACCATGCAACGACTCCGTCTCTAAAGAAGTTCCGCCCCGCAGCGTAATACGCCGGGGGCGGATTTGAATACGAGTACAGCTCGGCTCAGACTTACTGCGAGAGTCGCGCTATCGCCTCATAGGTCAGGTTAATGAAGGTCTCAGAAACCTGTCCCTGAATAAACTGCTCACCGGCCGGGATTGCCCGCGCCTGCCATTGCTCGGTTTCCGCGGCGCTCGGCTGGTGTATCCAGACCCCTGCTTCACGCGCTTCTACGATCGATTCCTGCTCACTTGCGAATGCGGCTTCGTTATGCGCATCGATTGCCACGACAACTGCACGATCAACGACTTCCTGGTATTCGACCGGCAGAGAGTTATAAAAATCTGCGTTCATGAAGTAGTGCATGTAGTCGTACACGTGCCCCGTAAGGGTGGAATGACCGAGCACCGCGAGGTTACCGCCCGCCCATGCGCCGCCGAAGCTTCCCTCGATTGCATCAAGCGTTCCCGCCTGCACAGCCGCGTTGCGTTCCGATCCGCTCATGGCAACAACTTCTCCGGCGCCAAGACCGAGCCAGACCGCCTGCATGATCGGTGACTCCTGCACGCGAATCTGTATTCCGTAGCGTTCAAGGTCGGCCGGGACGCGGATTTCCTGGTTCACGTAGAGATGTCGGACGGAGTTTTCCGCTGCGCCGAGATAGCGGATCGTATTCCGCGACGCCGCCGCAACGTTGTCGCGAATGTACGACACGTACTCGGCATCTTTCATGAGAGACCAGAATACGTCCCTGTTCGGGAAGAGAAAGGGAAGGTTAACCATCTGAAGATCCGGCCAGATATGCGCGAGTCCAACCGTCCCGACAGCCGTGATTTCCATCTCACCGAGTCGAATCTGATCCGCCACCTCGCGAACGCTACCAAGCGCCTGATAATCGATCGCGTTGATCACGAAGCGCCCGTCGGTCGCATCCATGACATAGTCTCTGAACGCTGCGGCACCAGCTGATCCACCGGGATTTGACGAATGGGCGAGCTGAGCCTCGACACGGGGCAGTTCACCGTCGACAGCTGGTGCGGCCTCGCCCTGACCACCGGCGAAAACGCCCGGGCCAATCAGAACCGCCATCGCGATAAGAACCAATAATAGCCTGTTTTTCATTTTGTCCTCCTGTTTTGTCTGACAACGGCGCGATCATTACGTACGTTTGTCATAACATAACACCAAATACACTACGATCGAATTCGCGATCTGTCAAACTTTTATTTCAGCGATTTGCTGCACCAGCCCGGGTTCGACCTGATACTCGCTTGCCGCGGTTGTAAGATGCGCCGTAGTGTTCACTCCCAGAACCGTGCTTTTAACCACGGAATCCGCCAGAGTGAATCGAAACGCGTATTGCTCCCAGGGTATTGGCGGCTTCCCCGTCACCTGCCGCACCTGCTCAAGCCGGCGGTACATATCGTCGGATTTCGTGTCGTGCATGCGGTCATCTGACGGCAGGCTCTCCCGATCGACCCTGTGGTCGGTCAGGATGCCGCCAGCGAGCGGCCGGATCGCGATAAAGTCTTTCTTCTGCTCCCTGAGTCGGGGAAAGAACTGAGCCATCTCCGTTTCAAGGAAATTGAAGTACGCTACGAGGCCGGAATAGACCTCGGCATCGACCGCGATACGGGCGTATTCGACGGTGTACGGAAATGACATGACAGTGCCGATCTTGCCTTCGCTGCGAAGCTGCCCGGAAATCTCGGCAAGCTCGCTACTGACCTCGTCAAACTGCGCGAGGCGGTACTCGTCACCGTGCTCTGTCATGAGCTCCTTCCGGGAGACACCTCGCTGCAGATGCTGAACGACGGCGATGCGCTCGGTACCGAGTTCCCTCAGCGCCGTCTCTACCTGACGACGGAACGAGTCCCGGCTGAACCGGGGTTCCTCCCAGTCGGGAACATTCACCTTGATAATGTGATGCAGATCTGCCCGTTTCGGATGCGCTTTAAGTACTCGTCCGGTGAGCCATCGGGTCTCGTACTCATAGCTTGAGTGAATGAAGTTCACCCCCTGTTCGATTGCATTTTCAAGCGCAACCGTACCGGCGACACTTTGACTGTCTTCCACTCCGTCCTTTCGCGCATACCTCATTGTACCAAAACATAGTTCCGACACCGGTTCGGACAGGTTTTTGAGTGATCGGTAGTTCATGATTGGCCTCCTGATACGTCTGTGTTCAGTTTCTGATACACAAAATGATAATGGCGGCCCTCATACAGATGCATTATCGACTGGTGCGCTACGGCTGCTGCCTCACGACGGGGTGACGCAAGCGCCTCATCGATTGCATTGAGCGAGGGGTAGTCAATTTCCTGTACCATAAACACTTCAGGCGTGTTCTCATCCTGCCGTACGGGCCTGTAGACCCTGACGTCCAGGGCGTGAAGCATCTGCCGCCAGGCCGGCATCAGCCGATCCTCGACTGCCCGATAGAACTCCTCCTCCCTGCCCCGAAGTATTCGGCCTTCAAAAATCGCGCTTCGTGTATACATCAGAATCCCTCGAAGTACTTCATGGTCGCAGCAGTATCCTCTGCACCTATACCGGCGGCAACGAACAGCCGATGCAGCTCGGTAATCGCCCCGGTCAGCGGGAGCGGAAGTCGCTCGGCGGCAGCAAACGACTGGACCGACTCCAGATCTTTCAGCATGTTGTCAATGCGTCCCGTCGGCGAGTAATCTCTGGCCGCCATCTTTGGTCCAAACTCCTGCAGGATATTGCTGTCGGCCCGTCCGCCTGCGAGAGCAGCCGGGATACGAGCCGCTTCCACACCACCTGCCTCGGCAAGCCGCACCGCTTCAGCCACCGCCTGGAACCCTAGCGCACACAGAACCTGGTTTACCAGCTTCGTCGTCTGTCCCGCTCCGTTTGGACCCATGTGCGTGTAATTGGCGCAGAGTGTATCCATAACCGCCCTGGCCTTCTCAACATCCTCAGCGGACCCGCCTGCCATGACCGTCAATTGACCAGTCTTCGCCTTGGGAGCGCCACCGGACAGCGGACAGTCGACCCATGCCATGCCCACCTTTTCCCGAAGTTCGGCAGCCATTTCGCGAGTCGCGACCGGATCAATCGAGGACATATCGATGAGCATCTTCCCTGCTCCGCCTCCGGCGGCAATCCCGGTTTCACCGAACACGGCGCTTCTGACAATTGCTGCCGTATTCAGACTGGTGATGATGAAGCCACTCGCCTCAGCTGCAGCTGCCGCAGTATCCGCCGCCCTGGCACCGATCTTTACGAGCACATCCATCTTTTCGGGGTCTATATCGAACACCGTAACCGCATGCCCTGCCTCGATCAGACGCCCCGCAATCGAAGTACCCATAATTCCATTCCCAACTACTGACACTGTCGCCTTCGCACTCATGTACTGCTCCTTCTCGCTATACCTGTTTTTTATGGTAGCACGGTTTGTTCGATCATGCTATTGTCATTATGTATGAACAATCAAAACGATACGACAAGCGAACAGGCCCGCGCGAAGGGCATCATTATTCCCGAGCCCCCGAAGACCGGTGCCTATCACGTGGCCGTTGTACGGACCGGTAATCTGCTCTATCACTCGGGTCAGACTCCTATCGTAGACGGAGAAAAGGTTCTGCTCGGCACCGTCGGGGTGGACCTTACCCCTGAGCAGGCCGAAGAGGCAGCCCGCATTGCGGCCATGAACATGATCGCGCAGATCAGCGCCTTTCTTGGCGGGCAGCTTGATCGCGTCCGGCGATGTGTACGACTGACGGGATATGTGAACTCGGCCCCGGACTTCTATGAACAGCCCCAGGTCATACACGGTGCATCAAAGGCTGTGCTCGACGTATTCGGCGAGGAACGTGGACTTCACGCTCGTGCAGTGTTCGGTATGACTCCGATGCCATTCAACGTCTGTGTTGTCATTGACGGTATCTGGGAAGTGGAGTAAAACGGCAGAGGGATTCGATGCGTCGGGTTGTATCGGCGGCAGGAATCCCTGCATCGTCATGCCATTGTTTGATAAACGCATCGTAACAGATCTAATCGGTCTCGGCGGTTTTACAATCTCGGGCATTCTATTTGTATTGTCGGCAGCTCGAAGCGGAGATATGCTCTCGCTCGCCGGAAGCATCGTATGGATCGTTTCCTGCGTCGGCTGGATGGTCGCGCTCGTAAGCAGAAAGAGATAGGTCCCAGCCCGAAATTTCCCGCCGACACTGCTTCGCCAGCATCGACTCAGAAAAAGTCACGCTTTACTCACACAAGGAGGAGAGCGATGCGCGTACTGAACGCAGCCCCCGAGACCTGCAGGAAGCTACTGAACGCCGGGCCAGTTCCTGATATCGGCGTAAAGACCCGATCGAAACTCACGTATGCGCCTGTCTATCGTCTCAGCCGAGGCGATGCGCCGGTGCGAACCAATGTCCTTGTTGCGATACAGAAAAAAAGCGATGAGTCTTGCTGCGGGAGAACCGAAGCGCCGCAGAAAATCGACGACTGCCTGATCCGCAGTTGCCAGAGGATTCACCGTCTTAAGAAAGAACCAGTGGTCTGAAATCCTCAAGTGCAGATCGTCTCTGGTCGTGCGCGGGAAGAACAATCCGACATGGTGCCTGTTCATTGCGTCCGAAATCGGTTCAAAAACGTTCAACTTCCAGGAACTCAGACCTTCGCCCAGCGAAACGGGCCGGCCAGCGTCTCGTCCGAGAAAAAACCTGTGCACCTGCACATGTTCCTTCGCCGTATCCCAGGCGTCCTCGTGAGAAAAATCAATGCCGCTTCGGCGCAGGTTCAGAACGATCGTGTCGTCATCCCGCCTGTGGCGCAGTCTGGTTTCAGGTGTTGTGTGTGTACTCATGGTTGCAATATACACACAACGGAAAAGAAATGAAAGTTTTTCTTGACATTTCGGCATTTTACCCCTTATGTCGTGGCTGTTTCGGGCGCAACACGATCAGGTTTCCCCAGTATATACTCGTGCGCATGCACCCCTCCGCGCGTACCGCTATCAGTCGAGACGGGTTCTCACGACCGGTCATGCACCTGCTCGACCACGGGCTACTGACCCGAAACCGGAGCTTCGTTGACTACGGATGCGTCGCGGGGCAGACATCGTGAACCTCGGCTACGTCCTCAACGTCATTGACAATCCGGAAGAGCGGCCAGAAACGGCGGCAGCCATTGCCCGGCACCTCCTGCGATTCGGTACGGTACCGGACGAGGAGGAAATGCGTGAGGTGACCGACCTCGCCGACTACGGACTCCGGGCACGTGAGTTCTGCACTGCACTCGTTGCGTCTATAGGTGAAGAGTCATGGCAGATGCAACTGCGGCGCATACACAATCGTCTACTGAAATCTGTCGCGCTCGCACATTTCAGACGCACCCCGAAAGCATCCAATTTCGACCGTCGCACAAGACACGCCATCCGCGTGCACTTCGGTTCATTCCGCGAGGCGGTCGAACTGTCGCTGAACGAGCTTCATACAGTCGGTCAGCCGGATGTTATAGAAACGGTATGCGCACAGTACGACGGTGGCTTACTCGATAAACAGGCTCTCTACGTTGTGCAGGAAGACCGTCCTCGCCTGCCGCTGGTGCTGCAGCTGTGCATTGAGCTCGGCCGCCTTTTCTTTGGCGAACTCGACGACGTGGATCAGTTCAAGATTCACAAACGATCCGGTAAACTGACACTGCTCTTCTTCAAGAACTTTGAGACCCGTGGAACAGAAACGCTGCAGCAGCGCGTCAAGATCGACTTCCGCGCGCGGAAAATGCGGGTTTCTGGAGGCGGGTAACGGAATGTACCTGTGTGCCTCGTTCCGAATGCACGAGGGCGGTCATACCCGCTGAATCGCAACAACGATCGGCAATGCCAGTTCGAC
>SKXQ01000027.1 GCA_007128315.1 Spirochaetaceae bacterium
CGCAATCGAGAAGCTCAAGATACTCGGAAGTGATTACTGTGCGCTCGGAAGTCCCGGCCCCGATTTTTTCCGGCCGGGTGGCGCGCGTGAGCTCGCCGGCATGTTTCTCGAGCCCGCGAAGCGGTTTGCGGAAGCCGGGTGCAAGCTCGGATTTCACAACCACCACCGGGAGTTTGAGCGCTTCGAGCGAAGTACCTTCATGGAGGTCTTTCTCGAGCAGACCGAGTCGGCACCAGTCAATCTGGAACTGGACGTTCACTGGGTCATGCGCGGAGGAGCGAGTCCCGAAGCCTTCATACAGACCCACGGTGGACGGATCGGCGCGATCCATATCAAGGACTTCGCTGTCGACGGCGGTGAACCGGTATTTGCCGAAGTCGGCGAAGGAAACCTGAACTGGCCGGCAATTCTCAGTGCCTGCAATGACCACGACATTACCATGTTCATAGTCGAGCAGGACAAACCACGGAAAGTCCGGGATATTTTCGCGTCGATTGATCTTTCATTGCAGAACATGCGCAGCATGGGTCTGCTGTAAGGAGGCTGGAATGGCACATGCAGATGGAATGAATTACGCCCCCGAGGGCAGGCCTGATCCCGTTGTGAAACCGGGCGAGTTCCGTTTTGCGGCGGTCGGGCTTGATCACGGTCACATCTTCGGGATGACACAGAGCCTGATTGACGCGGGAGGTACGCTTTCGGCGGTGTATGCAGATGATCCTGCACAGGTCAAATCCTTTCTCGGGAAGTTCCCCGAAACTAAGGTTTCAGACAACCTCGAGCAGATTCTCGAGGACCGGAGCGTGCAGATGGTCGCAAGCGCCGCCATCACATCGCAGCGCGGCCCTTTAGGCCTTCAGGTCCTCGACGCCGGAAAGCACTACTTCTCAGACAAGGCACCGTTCACGACGGCAGAACAGCTGGCCGCGGCGCGGTCAAAGGTTAAGGAGACCGGTCTGCACTGGGCGGTCTGTTACAGCGAGCGTGTGCAGAACGAAGCAGCAGTGCACGCCGGACGCCTGATCGCGTCAGGAGCTATCGGGCGTGTACTCCAGGTCCTCGGCACCGGGCCGCACCGACTCAGTGCGCCGAACAGACCGGCTTGGTTCTTTCAGAAGAAGTACTATGGTGGAATTCTGACGGATATCGGAAGCCATCAGATAGAGCAGTTTCTCTCATTTTCCGGATCGAAGAGCGCGCGGGTGCTTCACAGTAAAGTTGCCAATTACGCACATCCCGAATACCCGGAACTCGAGGACTTTGGTGACGCCACCCTCGTCGGCGATTCCGGTGCTACGAACTACTTCAGAGTCGACTGGTTTACTCCGGATGGTCTGCGCACCTGGGGCGACGGTCGAACCATCATTCTCGGAACCGAGGGCTACATTGAACTGCGGAAATACATTGACGTTGCCCGGGATGAAGCTCCAAACCACGTATACCTTGTGGACGGTACCGGCGAGCATCACATTCCCGTACACGGAACCGTCGGGTATCCATACTTTGGAGAACTCATTCTCGACTGTCTGAACGGCACCGATACGGCCATGCCCCAGGATCATACCTTCCTGGCAGCCGAGCTCTGCCTGCAGGCGCAGGAGATGGCGATACGGGTCGGTGACTGAAAAGCGTCCGCACGTGTCACTCAGCGAGCGGCTGGACACCCGGTACTATCCGGCCTGGGGACCCTACTCGAAAGAGCATATGGGATTCAGTCGTCGTCTGAGCGACGCTACGGGCCAACGTCTCGATTGCATCGTTGTTCCGGGGATCTATCGCGGCCGGGTGTTCGTGCCGAGCGCCGTCTGGGACGCGGGCTGTCTTGTCGATGCTGCCACCGTCGATCTCAGCGCGGTGCGCATGCTCCACGAGATGACAGACACCCTGTCCGCCGAGGTGGACTGGCTCTCGGGGCCGTCGGATACCGTCACGGCCGCGGTCCGGTTCCGGAACTCGAGCAGTCTTCCCGTATCGACCTGCTGCCATATTCTTCTCCGTCTCGCACCGCCTCGACTGAAACCTGGAAGCGACGAAGTCCGTCTGAGCGTTGAAGTCCCGGAAGAACTTACTGACCGCTGGTCAGCGGCTGCTGACTACGTGGATCTGTTCTTCGCCCGTCCCCGCATACGCGACTCGCTTGTATACGACGGGTACCGTCGAGGTATTGAACCGGTACAGGGATCGGTCCATGGAGTCGCCGTCGCGTCCGGATGGGGTGCCACGACCGGCGATACGATGATTGCGACTCTGCGCTGTGCAGAACCCGGGTTTCGCAGCCTCGGTGTCCGGTACAGAAACGCGTCCGACACCGATATACGGATCAGGTTGAAGCTGTTTCCATCTGATGAGTCACCGGGCGTCGTCGACGTGCAGACCGTAGAGGTGACGCTGCCACCGTCAGACGGTTTTCAGGTCTCTGCGGTTCTACTCTCCGGCCGGCCCGAATCCGCCTGCCGCCTTGACCTCGAAACGGTTTCAGGAGCCGCGGGTTTATGCATGGACGGCTTCTTCTGCTTCGACGACGTGCGCGAAGGCATATTTCCGGATCCATGTTCGACTGGCCTTCCAGCCGACAGACCTGCGGTATCGCAGGCTTTAACGCAGCGCGACGCCCTTGAACTCACCTATTCCGGTGGCGACCGCTTCAGGCTCTTCTGGGACCATCGCTACGACGCCATGCTCAGGACCGTGGAGACCCGAAACCTTGACGAGGTCATGGCTCACCTCACACACAATCACGTTCAGCTGCACGTCAGGGACAAGCGTTATGCACCAGTACCCGGCTTGTACGAGCCATACTACCTTGATCTCTTCCTGAGGCCTCTCGCCGTCGAGGCGGGTGGTGAGCTCTCTTTCGATTTTCGCATCGACGGTCCGGCTGTGGCAGCGTGTTCTCAGACAGCAGGACATTCGCGCGACGCAACTGCACCGCGATTTTTCGCTTTCGGCGGTGATCCTCCCGAGCAGGGCATACGACACGGAGCCAACCGGCTCGCCGCGGTCGCGCTGAGCAACGTAGTGTACCCGGTGCAGATACGCGGACAGTACATGTGCCATACGACACCAGGGCGATGGTGGGACAGCGTGTATACCTGGGATGCCGGATTCTCGGGTATCGGGCTGAGCGTCGTTTCGCCAGAGCGCGCCCGGGAGTCGCTTGACACATACCTCGGTGCAGACGAAGACCCTCACCGTGCGTTTCTTCATCACGGGTCGCTGGTTCCGGTGCAGGCCTATCTAGCGAAGGAACTGATGGATCTGTTTCCCGGCCACGAAAACCGGACTCGTGACTACCGGCGGCTCCTGCGGTACTACGATTTTCTCGTGGGGCGTGGGGGAAGTTCTGCCACAAATCCCTTTCGCAGCAGCCTGAGGACCACCTTTGCGTATTTCTATAATTCAGGCGGTTGGGACGATTACCCTGCGCAAAGCATGGTTCACGCACGGGGAATTGCCGACAGGGTTGCACCGGTTGTGACCAATGCCCACATAGTTCGGTTCGCTCGTCTGCTTTCGGGATTCGCTCGCCTCCTTGACGACGAGCAGCTACCTGATACAGTTGCCGATGACCTTGAAGAGATCATGCGTGCCCTTCGCGAACACGCCTGGGACGAAGACGCGAAGGTTTTCGGTTATGTGGAGCACGATGAAGCCGGGCAGGCTATCGGTGTTCTGCGGGCATCCAACGGAGAGAATGCGAATCTCGGTCTCGACGGTCTGTCGCCTCTGGTGACAGGATCTCTGTTGTCTCACGAACGCGACGCCCTGATTGCACGCCTTTTCAGCCCTGATCACATGTGGACCGGGATCGGTATCAGTACCGTCGATGTGTCCGCCTCGTATGCGCTGAACGACGGATACTGGAACGGCGCCGTCTGGATGCCTCATCAGTGGTTTATGTGGAAGACCTGTCTGGATCTGGGGCTCGGATCGGAAGCCTGGCGGATTGCCCGGACTGCCCTTGAGTTGTGGGCCCGCGAGGTTCAGGAGAGTCGTCGCTGTTACGAGCATTTTCCACTTTCGACCGGGAGAGGGGCCGGATGGCACCAGTTTGGTGGCCTCTCATCGCCCGTTCTGAACTGGTATGCCGCATACTACCAGCCTGAAACCGTTACCGTCGGACTTGATACCTGGATACGCCGCCGCTCCGCGTCGCGGGGTGTTCTTTCGCTGTCACTGCAGGTGGATGAATCATCCGAATCCGGTGCATCAACGATACTGATCTGTCCCGGGTACGGAGCGGCAACAGAGAGTCAGGTCATTCTGAACGGAAGCCGGATCGGATTCGCCGTTTACGGTAACGCCGTCGGAGTTGATCTGGCTCCCGGTGCACACGAGTTATCAGTCAGCTGTGTATCCCGAGAAAACGGGCAAGCTTCACCGAGGTGAATCTGTTTCGCAGGTAATGGGCATAGCGGTACGCCGCGTTCTCGAGTTCGGCGGACAGGCCGAGGTCTGAGGCCGTCGTCGGGGCATCCGCATCGCGAAGCAGTTCAGCCACCTCTCGCGCTTTCGGAACCGCAGCGGCAATGTCGTGTATTTCGCTCCATTGCTTTACTATGAGCTCCCGGACTTCGCGAACTTTCTCCTGGTCGAAATCGATGAACTCGCTGCCCTGTACAAGCTGTTCGGCGTAGCTTCCGTAGGCTGAGTGTATTGCGTCTTTCTCCGACGACCGGCTCGGAAGATGCACACCGGCGAGGCGTTCAGCAAGGCCTTCGCGCGGAATGGCTGCGATGCGTTCGTACAGTTGTGCGATCATGACCGTCGCAACACCGACCTTGGCTCCGTGGAGAATCGCCGGTCGCCCGTCACGCAGCAGCTGCATTTCCCAGAAATGTGAAAGGTGATGTTCGGCTCCTGACGCGGGTCTGCTTTCACCGAAGTCGACGAGACAGAGTCCGGACTCAACAAGGGCGTGCATCAGGATCTCCACGCCCGCGGCCGTGCGCGTCCCGATCTCGTGGCGGTGTTTCACGCAGGCATCGATTGCCCGTTGTGTACGTTCGGCGATTGATTCGTCGTAGGGTTCGTTCCATAACAGACGCCCGATCTTCCAGTCTGCAAGCGAGGTGATTTTTCCGATGATGTCACCGTATCCGGCAGCCGTCATTTCCGGCGGCGCTTCGCACAGCACGTGCGTGTGCGCAAACATTGCAAGCGGCGGCTGTGAGATCAGCGTCTGCTTGATCCCCTTGAGAACCAGAGGAGCTCCGATCGAGGTGAAGCCGTCGACCGAAGCAGCCGTCGGGCAGCTTACAAAAGGCACGCCCAGTTTGAAGCTCACAAATCGGGTCATGTCGGTAATCGTTCCGGAGCCAGCCGCAATGAACAGTTCGTCGTCCGGGTTTGTCTGTCTCAGTATTTCGATCAGTCGGACTTCGTCTGCCACAACTTCACCCGGCTCGAGCACGATATCGCGGACCGCGAGACCGGCAGCGCGCGCGCGCGCTGCCACCTCGGCGCCGGCTGCTGCATGTGTCTGCTGGTCCGAAACGACGGCGCAGTTCGTGAAGGCCGAGTCTCTCAGATATTGTTCCAGTTCATCGTACGCGCTGTCTGATACAACGATGGGATTGATTTCTGCCATGGGCATATTGTGTCACAGCTTTTGCCGTTCGTCATCACGGTTAGGGCGCGGCGGATCCGGTATGTGTTGTGTTTGACATCCTGACACGATATGCTTCTGTGCATGCGTTATCCGAAAAGCAGACTAATTCGCTTCATGTTTGCCGCAGCGATCCTCTTCCTTGCGGGAATGCCGGGTTTTGCGGTTGCCGAGCTGTTCGATGAGGCAGCCGAGCTTTTTTCCGGAGGCGATTTTGAGGCGGCGCTCGAGCGGTATGACCTCATACTCGAGGATAATCCGGACCTCTTCGAAGCCTGGTATAATCGTGCCCTCACACATTTCGAACTCGGTGATTATCAGCGGGCTATCGATGATTTTGACCGGGCCGAGGAGCTCAAGACCGAAGTCGAGGAGCTCTTTTTCCAGCGGGCAACAGCATACCTCAGGCTTGAGCGTTACGACCTCGCACTGATCGACTTCAGCGAATATATAGAGCGTGTGCCGGATGATCTTCAGGCTCTCAACAACCGGGGAGTAGTGCTCGTGCGCATGGGAGACCTGCAGCGGGCCGAGAATGATTTCTCGCGTGCCATCGACCTGAACAGTGATTTCATCGAAGCCTGGTACAACCGGGGTAATGTGCGACTCGATACGGGTTCCTACGAAGCGGCAGCAAACGACTTCACGGCTGTGATAGAGGCCGATCCGGATCGTCTTGATGCGGTCTTTAACCGTGGTAATGCCCGGTACGCCCTGGGAGAATTCCGACTCGCGATGCAGGATTTCTATCGATCGATAGAACTGAATGAAGGTTTTACCGAGGCCTACTACAATCTGGGTCTTGCGTATATTCGCTATGCTGATAGCATACGGGAGTAACAATCCCGACGAAAACGATGGTGTAAATGAGTAAAACATCTGAAGCATGTATTCTGGTTCTGAACAGCGGCAGCTCGTCTCTGAAATATGAGGTGTACGCAATGCCGTCGCGGGAGAGCCTGGGCAAGGGACAGGTTGAGCGCATCGGTGTCAGTGGTGGCATGCTCAAGCAGACGTCTCCTCGAGGTGAAGTCATCCGGAACGCGGATATTCCTGATCACGAGACGGCGGCAAAGCTGGTAACCGAAGCGTTGACCGACAGTAAAAAGGGTGTTGTCTCCGGGATATCGGACATAACCGGTGTCGGACATCGAGTCGTGCATGGTGGTGAGCAGTATTCCGAGTCGGTCATAATTGATGACGAGGTCATGGCCGCGATCGACAAGAACATCGAGCTTGCCCCTATACACAATCCGGCCAATCTCTCGGGTATCCGTGCGACTCAGGCCATGCTTCCGAACGTTGCTCAGGTCGCCGTGTTTGATACGTCGTTTCATCAGACCCTGCCGCCGAGCGCGTATCTTTACGGGATCCCGCGCGAGCTCTACGACAAGTACCGGATCAGACGCTACGGTTTTCACGGAACCAGTCATCGCTACGTCGCGGGGGAAGCGATACGCTACATGAAGCGATCGGTCGAGAACACGAATGTGATCAGCTGTCACCTGGGAAATGGTGCATCGATTACCGCGATCATGAACGGCCGGTCAATCGATACGTCCATGGGGTTCACTCCGCTCGAAGGGCTCATGATGGGGACCCGCAGCGGTGACATCGATCCGGCGATTCTTTTTTACCTGCTTGAGCGGGGGTACAGCTCCGAAGAGCTGAACATCATGCTCAATAAAAAGAGTGGCCTGCTCGGCCTCTCCGGCGTCAGTAACGATTTGCGGGATGTCGAACAGGCAGCAGAGCAGGGCAACCAGGCTGCCTCCGAAGCACTCGATGTCTATGCTCATCGGGTTCGAAACTACATCGGCGCGTATACGGCGAACATCGTCCGGGTCGATATTCTGATTTTTACCGGCGGAATTGGTCAGTTCGGCGTGAAGATGCGTGAACGGATCTGCCGGCGTCTTGAGAACCTCGGAATGGTTATGGATTACGAGGCGAATCAGAAAGTTGGAGCCGATACCGGGATCGTTTCGACCGAGTACTCACCGACGTCAATCGTCGTTCAACCCACAAACGAAGAGCTGCAGATTGCTATCGATACCTACGATCTGGTCTCACACGTCTGATTTTCCGACAAGCTATCCCGGACGCATACCGCGTCCGTTTGCGTTCGGGCAGACCCGGTTCATTACCGAGCGTGATATAGGTCACGCAAAACGCTGTCTGCGATCCTGGATCATCTCGTACCGGTCGGAAGCGAACGATTCCGGTGCAGGAATACCACCAACGCAGGCAGAAACAACGCGGTCGGTATACGATCTGAGTCAGATGCACGCTGCCGAGCAACGAAAGACCCTTCTTGAGCATGCAAGATCGGTACTTGTCGAGCGATTCCGTTTCGAGCGCATCCTGCACGGGTTCTCTGTCAGTGTGGGCGGGTTCGCCGTCTCTCCGGATATCGTCGGCGTTGAGTTTTCGGGTGCTCAGACCCTGTTTCATCTTGTTCCGGCATTCGCGCCCAAGGCCCACTCTCTTGATTACGCGCGCCTTCAGACGGTCGTACTCAGGCGGTCGGGATACGATGTTCGCCAGGTCGTGTTCCTCTGTCTCGACAGGGACTACGACTTGGCGGATCGCACCACGGTTGAAGCGCGGGATCTGTTTCGTGAGGTTCGTGCACCGAAAACCTTCGAGCGAAGCCTTGGTGAAACCGAAAAATTCATGGCGAAGCTTCACACCAGCGCTTCCTCCGCGAATCTGCCCGGAAGGTGCAGGCGGCAGCTCTCGTGCGAATCCTGTTATCCGCACCACGCTGAGGAGAGACCGGAGCATCACATACGCACCCTGTTTCGTGGCGGCGGACTCGTCGATGAACTCGAGAAAAAGGGATTTACCGACCTTCGTGAGTTGACCGAGGAACAGCTGCCGGGGCGACGTCACAAGCTTCAGCTGCAGGCAATTCGAAGCGGTGTCCCTCACGTCGACCACGAGCGCCTGAGAGCCTTTCTCGAAGAACTTTCATTCCCCCGGGTCTACCTTGACTTCGAGACAATCAGCCGGGCCATACCACCGGTGTCCGGTGTAAAGCCCTGGGAGC
The DNA here is from genome assembly GCA_007128315.1 of Spirochaetaceae bacterium. Classification (GTDB taxonomy): domain Bacteria; phylum Spirochaetota; class Spirochaetia; order DSM-27196; family SKKC01; genus SKKC01. The sequence goes on from SKXQ01000027.1 coordinate 8,661, forward strand.
ACATACCAATGCAGTTTTCCGCGCATCGGCAGGAGTCGCCCGGGGCCGATCTGGTCGAGTTCGGCTACGTTGCCGAAGCGATGACCCCGAGTAAGGATGAACGCTGCGCCCTCGCGGCTGCCCTTACGCCGGTGGTTGAGGGCGCTGGTTGTATCATTGCCTACGCTGCTGCCTTTGAACGACGAACCCTGCTTCGACTTGCTGAGTGGTGTCCGGAGTTTTCGCCTCAGGTTCCGGGATTATCCGGGCGAATCCGCGATTTGCAGAAACCATTTTCTGAGTTCTGGTATTACGATCCCCGTCAATACGGAAAGACCGGCTTAAAGAAAGTGCTACCGGTCATGAGCGGCTCGGGTTACGAGGATCTTGACGTACAGGACGGCCTTGAGGCCAGTCTGAGGTGGCAGTATGAGTACGCTGCCGAGCTTTTTACCAGACGCGAAGAAGCCGATTTCAGCAGCGAGGTTGATCGCAGGGAACTCGGATCACGACTGCGCGAGTACTGCGCGCAGGATACGCGAGGCCTCGTCGATATCGTCGCCGCTATTGAAGAAGTCGTATCGTCGGATTTATGTCGTCCCGGATCCGAGGCCTGATCAGTGCAAGCCGAAACGTGATGCCGACGTACCGGTCGCTGATGTAGCGACGCTGAACAGACAGCCTGCGTCCGGGTATTGCGCCAGATCCTCTTCGGACATTCCGACACGCGCAGACGTCACGAAGAGTGTCGACATATCTTCCCCTCCGAATGCGACGCTGGTAATATTTTTTGCCGGGATATCGATCTTTTCGAGAAAACTTCCGCTTTGGCTGTCCCAAACGGTGACGCAGGCACCATGAAACATCGCAACCCAGAGCCGTCCCTCGCTGTCGATGGTCATTCCGTCGGGCTTGCCGAGCTCCTCAGGAACCTCGACGAGTGTTCTTCGCTGTTCAACGGAACCAGTCTCTGCATCGTACGCGAAGGTATCGATGCGACGCGTCGGTGTATCGATGTAGAACAGGGCGGTCTCGTCCGCACTCCATACGATCCCGTTAGACGTCGTCACCCCACCTATGACCCGGTCTATCTCATAGTCGTGTGATATCCGGTACAGCGATGCTGTGCCGGTGCGCTTCACGGTGCTCATAGTGCCGATCCAGAAGCGGCCCTGAGGGTCACACTTTCCATCGTTGCAGCGATTTTCGGGGATGTCGGCTTCCAGTGCAACGCGCTGACGAATTTCTCCGCTATCCGGGTTTATCCGCGCTATACAGGTCTCCATGCCGACGAGGACATCATCACCATCAGAAACAGGCACTACCGTCGTGACCTGCTCGTCGGTCGAAACGTACGTGTCAGTGCCGCTGGAGGGCCGGAAGCTGTGAAGCTCACGGCCGGCTATGTCGACCCAGTACAAAACAGAGCGAACGGAGTCCCAGAGTGCGCCTTCTCCGAGTGTTGCCTCCGCGTGTACCGCTATCGTCGCGTCAGACTGTACAAATGGCATTGCCGTCCTCAGGACCGCTCAAGCTTGAGCGTCAGGGTCGGTTGATCGCAAACCTCCGGTGGGCCGAAGTACTGAATTGCGCCGGGTGACGAGAACGACGTCTCCACCTTCCAGCTGTCACGCTTCGAGGCAAACTCACGAAACGGTGCTCCGTCGAGTTCCACGAGGGCTTTCCGTATCACCGGTTTGCGGGATCCGTGCCGCTGCTCCATGTTCATGAGCATAGTGAGCGGTATCCCCCCTGCCTTCCATTCGCCCGCGGGTCGCGAGATGTTGCGTATGGACGCGATGTACCCTGTGAGGTCGGATGCGAGCAGCAGGAATGCGGTATACCCGAGGCTGTAACAGTAGTCGGCGTCAAAGTTCGAAGGAAATGCGCAACGCCCCTCGTATCCGAAGAAGTGTGCGAGCCCGCTGAACTTTCCCTTGTACACACCGGTCCCGGCATCCTGTTTCAACTGAGCCTCAACCATCTCAATCAGCATTTTTTCGGTTTCGATGCGGGAAACCTGCACATTGCCATGCGGATCCCGGTCGTCGAGCAGCTGTGACTGTATGCCTGCAGGCAGGGAGCTGAAGGTGGCTTTCAGGTCGTCCGACAGGCGCTGTGAAACGAAGGAAACGCGATCGCCATCGGATTCAAGTCTACCGAACGCGTCCGCCTCGTGAGCGAGAAGATCGTTCAGTGACGTAATGAGTTTCTTGATCTCCGGGATGAACTCGATGAGCCCTTCCGGAACAAGAACGATACCGAAGTTCATGCCTTTTGCCGCGCGAGCGCGCACCGAATCACAGATCTGTTCGACAACGTCATGGAGTGTCCATGACTTCGCTTCGACCTCCTCGGACACGATGCAGACGTTCGGGTGAGTTTGCAGGGCACATTCGAGCGCTATGTGGCTCGCACTGCGGCCCATGAGGCGTATAAAGTGCCAGTACTTGCGGGCACTTGCGGCGTCCCTGCCGATGTTCCCGATGAGTTCGCTGTAGGTTTTTGTCGCCGTGTCGAAGCCGAAACTCGCTTCGATGTACTCGTTCCGCAGATCCCCGTCTATCGTTTTCGGGACACCTATGACTTTCGTTGCGACACCCTCGGAACGGAAATACTCGGCGAGCAGGGCGGCGTTTGTGTTGGAGTCGTCCCCGCCAATAACGATCAGGCCGTCGAGCTGGAGCTCACGACAGACTTTTGCTGCCTGAGCGAAGTCTTCCGCACTCTCGATCTTCGTGCGACCGGACCCGATGATGTCGAAGCCACCGGTATTCCTGTACGTGTCAATGAGTTTGGAGGTGATCTCCATGGCCCTGTTCTCAAGCAGACCACTGGGCCCGCCGCGAAATCCGAGCAGGGTTGAAGCCGGATTTGCAGCCTTCAGGGCGTCGAAAAGCCCGGCAATCACATTGTGTCCGCCCGGCGCCTGTCCTCCGGACAGAATCGCACCGATGACGCGTTTCGGAGCTTCGTGCTCGGTCGCTCCTTCGATCAGTTCTACGATCGGCTGGCCGTAACTGTGCGCAAAGACTTCTTTCAGCGCGTCCTGATCGGCAACAGACTCTGTCGGACCGCCCTTCTGCACGTCGATGGTGGTGATCTTACCCGCTATGGCCGGGGGAAGCTTGGGACTGTAGGTATATCGAATCCTCTGTAAATCTGATACATGCATAACACGGACAGGGTAGTACGCACCTCGGTCTTTGGCAAGTTCCCGTGCCGCCGCGCGGATATCAGCTGAAGACCACAGGCCCGGCTTCCCGAATGCGAAGTTCAATGACCGATCCCGTCCCGAAGACTGCTTCCATGCATTCGCTAAAGCCTTCGGCGTGGTCTGTCGGCACGTACGCCTGTACGGTACCTGCGAAGCCGCCACCGTGAACCCGAACTGCACCGCCGATTCTGTTCGTTACGAAGTAGTCGGACCCGAGCGCACAGGCGAGGCTGATCCCCTGCGTGTCGGGACGCCGCGGGCTGAAGTAGTTCTGCAGGTTGGTTGCACTCGAAAGGCCGCTATCGTTTACGAGTTCCAGGTATTTTTTAATCTGCTTCGCCCGTAGTGCCGATACCATCTGCGAAACACGCTCGTTATCCCGAAAGAAATGCAGGGCACGCAGCAGGGCGCGGTCTGAGCACCGTTTACGCAGGTTCGGCAGCGTGGTCCTGAACGCCTCAAGGCTGGATTCTCCGAGGAGCGTGTGCCCGAGACCCTCTGCAACCGAGCGCATCTCTTCGGGGACCGATGCATAGTCATCCGTCAGGTCAGCGTGGTCGCCCCCGGTATCGATGACGAACAGCGAGTATCCGGCTTGCCTGAAATCGGTCTGCACACTGTCGATTTCAGGCGGATCGCAGGAGAAATCTATAGCGACGATCCCGCCGTGGGCGCACGCGATCTGGTCCATAAGACCACAGGGTTTTCCGAAGTATTCGTTCTCGGCGAACTGACCCGCCTTCGCGATATCGAGGATTCCTGCCTCGTTCCGGTTGTAGAGTGCGTTCAGAGCTGTCCCGATAAACACCTCAAAAGCCGCTGAGCTCGAAAGGCCGCTGCCGGGAAGAACCCTGCTCTCGAGTGAAGCATCGAACCCTCCGACCTGAAGATCCCGGTCGGCAAAGAACGCCGCTACCCCGCGAACAAGCGCCTCGGAGCTTCCGCGCTCGGTGGGCTGGATTCCGAGTTCATGAGTGTCGATTTTGATGACGGAATCGTAGCCGGCACTGAGAATACGAATGATTCCGTCGTTCCGCGGGCTGATGACGCCGAGCGTATCAAGATTACAGGCACCCGCGAGTACGCTGCCTCTATTGTGATCTGTGTGGTTTCCGGCGAGTTCCGTGCGTCCGGGCGCAGACACGAAAACGCCCGAGCGCTGATCGTCAAGTCTCTTCCTGAACGATGACAGGAGAGATACCATGCGCTGTGTCTCGTGCTCGGGTTCCGGTGGCGAGCTTTTCTCGAAGAAGTCATGCTGTGCTTCGCCCGACTCTATCCGGGTCTGCAGTTCACGAAGTGGTCTCATAGTACGTATCTTGTGCCATGAGGATGCCGTTCTGTCAAATCAGCGAGGTTGACAGGGGTATACCTCATTCCTAGAATCCATCAGTCTATATTGCTACGAAGGTCAAAGGGGGCCGTCCTTGTATACGCCGGTTGATCCAAAAGTGAGTTTTCCTGAGATGGAGACTCGTGTACTCGATTTCTGGAATAAAGAGTCCATCTTCGAGAAATCACTTTCGTCCCGTGAGGGTGCAGAAGAGTTCGTATTTTACGATGGGCCTCCATTCGCGACCGGGCTTCCTCATTTCGGGCACTTTGTCCCGGGAACGATCAAGGATGTGATTCCACGCTATCAGACCATGAAGGGAAAACGGGTGGAACGCCGCTTCGGCTGGGACTGTCACGGGCTTCCGGTTGAGTACGAGATGGAAAAAGAGCTGGGGATTTCCGGTAAATACGAAATCGAGGAGTATGGCGTCGCTCAGTTCAACGAACAGTGCCGGTCCATCGTGCTCCGGTTTACCGGTGAGTGGGAGCGCATTGTTACCCGACTCGGACGTTGGGTAGATTTCAGAAACGATTACAAGACCATGGATCCCGAGTACATGGAGAGCATCTGGTGGGTCTTTCACCGTTTGTGGGAACAGGGCCTTGTATACGAGGGGTACTACATCCTGCCCTACAGTCCGAAGCTCGCAACGCCTCTGTCTAACTTCGAAGTTAACCTTGGCGGCTATCATGAAGTAACAGACCCGGCAATCACGGTGCGTTTTCAGGTTACAGACGAGCCTGGCACCTTTTTTCTCGCGTGGACCACGACGCCGTGGACGCTCCCGAGTAATCTCGGACTCGCCGTCGGGCCGGATATTTCCTACGTCAAGGTCAAGGACGGGGACGAGTACTACATTCTCGCGGAGGATCTGCTGCCGGGCTTCTACCGTGACGGTAATGAGTACAGCATTGTAGAGCGCATGAAGGGTACCGAGCTGGTCGGGCGATCCTATACACCTCTGTTTCCGTATTTCGCGGAACTCGAGGGTGACGGGGCATTCCGCGTCCATCAGGCTGATTTCGTCACCGTGGACGACGGATCAGGTATCGTTCACATTGCTCCGGGCTTCGGCGAAGACGACTATAACGTTCTGAAACATACCGGCCTGCCCATCGTGCTGCCTATAGACGACGAATGCCGATTCACCGAGGAAGTGCCTGAGTATGCCGGAAGTTTCGTGAAGGATGCCGACAAGGCAATCATTCGGCGCCTGAAAGAGGAAGGGAAGCTCGTTAAACGCGACAACTACGTTCACCCCTATCCGTTCTGCTATCGCACCGGTGCTCCGCTCATCTATCGCGCGGTATCGAGCTGGTTCGTCGATGTAGACAAGATCAAGGATCGGATGCTCGCCGCAAACAGTACAATCCGCTGGGTACCTGATCATCTGCGAGACGGGCGCTTCGGCAAGTGGCTTGAAGGTGCCCGGGAGTGGGCTATAAGCCGCAATCGTTTCTGGGGAAATCCCATTCCGGTCTGGAAAGCCGATGGCGGTGATCACGTCGAGGTTATCTCAAGTCGGGAGGAGCTTGAAAAGAAAGCAGGCAGACCCGTTCCGGATCTGCACAAGCATTTTGTCGATGAGCTCACCTGGCCCGCACCCGAGGGGCAGGGAACCATGAGACGGGTTTCGCAGGTTCTTGACTGCTGGTTCGAGAGCGGGGCAATGCCCTACGCACAGAATCACTATCCGTTTGAGAACAAGGAATGGTTCGAACAGAACTTCCCCGCCGACTTTATTGCTGAAGGACTCGATCAGACCCGCGGCTGGTTCTACACCCTCACGGTTCTTGCGGCTGCACTCTTTGACAAACCGGCTTTCGAGAACGTTGTCGTCAATGGACTCGTTCTTGCGGCCGACGGAAAGAAAATGAGCAAGAGTCTCAGGAACTACACCGACCCCATGGAGATCGTTAATACCTACGGAGCCGATGCCCTGCGAATGAGCCTCATGAACTCCCCCGTGGTCCGGGCGGAAGATCTGAAGTTCTCGGATGATTCCGTCAAGGATGTGCTCAAGGGTATCATCATTCCGCTGTGGAATGCCTACAGTTTCTTCGTGACCTATGCGAACATTGATAATGCCCAGCCCGAGGGAGCTCCTGAAGACCCGGCGAATCCGCTTGACCGCTGGATCCTCAGCGAGGCGGAAACGCTTGCCGGACAGGTTGCCGACGCGCTTGACCGCTACGAGCTTCAGCGAGCCTGCGAACCTGTCGTTTCTTTTATCGACCTTTTGAATAACTGGTATATCAGACGTTCCCGTCGCCGATTCTGGCGCAGCGAGAACGACTCGGATAAAATGCAGGCCTACGAGACCCTGTACTCGGTGCTTATGACACTCGTGAAAGTCGCTGCACCGTTTGCCCCTTTTATCACTGACGAGATCTTTCAGAACCTGCGGTGCGACAGCGATCCGGTCAGCGTTCATCTCTGCGACTACCCTGAACCGGATGAGTCGCGTCGCGACGTCGACCTTGAGACGAAAATGGCTACAATACGGACTGCGGTCAGTCTTGGTCGTGCCCTGCGAAGCATGCATAATCTGAAGAATCGCCAACCGCTCCGCGCTATACACCTGGTAACACGAAATGCGGACGAGAAACGAATACTCAGGGAGATGCAGGAGATCATCCGGGAGGAGATCAACGTCAAGGAAGTTCTGTTTCGGGAAAACGAAGAAGAACTGGTTGACTACAGGGCAAAACCGAACTTCCGTGTTCTTGGTCCCATCCTCGGCAGGAAGATACAGGCTGCGTCTCAGGCAATACAGCAGTTGTCAGGATCGGAGATACATTCGCTGCTGGACGGAAACGTTCTGCATCTGGATATCGAAGGTGAGCCGCTCGAACTCGATGCGGGCAAGGTAGAGGTCCAACGGCTTGAGCGAGAGAATCTCAAGGTGCTCAACGAAGGGAGCCTGACCGTTGCTCTGGATTCCGAGATCACCGAAGACCTGAAGCGCGAAGGAATTATCCGCGATCTGATCCGGTCGGTGCAGAACCTGAGGAAATCACAGGGCTTCGATGTCACCGACCGCATTCGGGTCAGGATAGCTGCCGATGAGGAAATCGTCATCGCGCTGAACGACTTTGAGGAGTACTTCATGAACGAGACGCTCTCAACTGAGGTCATCCGGTCTGAGCCGCTCGACGCGGCGGCGCGGGTCTCCTGCGGCGAGTACGCTGCTGAGGTCGTTCTCGAGAGACTGCAGTGATGTACCGACGGTGCAGAAGCCATGCCGCTCCCCTCGGCCGCCTTCTGTCCGGCATTTTCGTTTCGTGGCTGCTTGTGAGCTGTGGGACGTCCGTCGCAATCTCGCCAGGGCAGTCCGAACGAACTCTTCCGCCCGACGCGATGGCCTATGTGTCGTTTCGTCCTCAACGGCTCAGGGCCTCCATTGAAACACTCGTGAGTGCGTTCGGTGTACAGGCCGATGAGATCGCCGACATCCTCGACCGGAGTGAACGCATCGTCGCCGCTATCGGAGGTCAGGACCGGCCGGAGGCGTTCGCAGCGGTAGCTGAAGGGAGCTTTCCCTCGGGCCGGGTGCGATTCGGCCTTTCGCTGAGCCGCTCCTGGCAGCGCCTGGAGGCAGAATCGGCGGGAAGTCTTGCCCGCTACTATCAGGAGCGTGGCGGTCTGTCGCAGATTGCGGTACCATCCTCACGCGTACTCCTGTTCTCAAACGGATACGTACCGGAAATGCTGCAGAGAATGGCCGGATCCGGCACAGGGCCCGAGCTGTTTTCGCCTGATCCCGATGCCGAACTCGTGCTCAGGTTGCCCGAGATCACGCCTGAGTTGCGGGAGCGGCTGCCACGCGAGATCCGCTCGCTCCCCTTCGCATCAGCGGAACTCATGGTACATTCGAGGGAGAACGATGAGGCGGCGTATACGGTTTCGGGAGATGTCGAGTTTACGACTGAGCAGGCGGCACAGGTCTTCAATGTTATCGGTCGACTGGTGATCGCAACACTCGCAGAAGGTGTCGGGATACGGGATATTTCAGTCATCCGAACCGGCCGGCGTATCGGATTCGATGGAATGAGAGTTACCGGCGCAACACTGCACGGCTGGATAGCGGGATTTGCGGCGACTCTCGGCGCAGGGGAGGCGGGATCATGAGGATCGGATTAGTTGACTACGATGCAGGTAATCTTACCAGCGTTGAAACGGCTCTGCGTGCACTGCAGGCAGACTATCTTGTTTCATCACACCCCGAGGTACTGGCATCATGCGATCGGCTCATTTTTCCGGGAGTCGGAGACGCCGGTTCTGCCATGCAGGTTCTGAAAGAACGGGGCCTCGATCAGATGCTTCGTGACTTTGCCGGATCGGGTAAACTGATCCTCGGTATATGTCTCGGAGCGCAGATCATTCTCGATTCATCGGAAGAGTCAGCTGCCACCTGCCTCGGGCTCATACCCGGGCGGGCAGTCAGGTTCCCGTCTGATACCGGTGAAAAGATTCCCCACATGGGCTGGAACCGCGTGGAACCCGTGCAGCCGCATCCGCTGTTTGAGCGGGTACCTGCCGACGCGAGTTTTTATTTCGTGCACTCATATTATCCCG
>SKXQ01000149.1 GCA_007128315.1 Spirochaetaceae bacterium
ACGCGGCACAGATAGAGCCTTCCGTTGTTGCGGTTTCGTATCCGGAAGCGGTGGAAGCAGCCGTCGCGGAGCTCGAGCCGCAGGTCTCGGTGCTCGCAGCTGCTACGGGCGCATCCCCGCGGTGGCTTGCCCTCGCCGCACTCGACGGCGACGAGTGGATACTCGATCGGATCAACGAGACATCTGCCTTACGTCGGGAGCTCATGGACGAGCGCATAGCCGGGCTTGCCGGGAATCTCGGCGACGATATAGACGTGGTGCTTGCCGATGCACGATATGGTCTGATTCACGAACTGTCGCGTCACGTTACCCGCGAGCACCTGAGCCGCGAGACGCTGACCGAGCGCATCGATCGCATTGTCCTGAACCGGGTCCTCGCGCTGCCGATTTTTCTTGGCATCATGTACGCCGTGTTCTGGTTTACCATGTTTGTCGGCGGCGGCTTCATCGACTTTTTTGATATTATCTTTGGCACCATTTTTGTCGACGGGTTCGGAGCTGGCCTCGCCGCGCTGGGATCACCGGAGTGGCTGACGGCAATACTTGCGGGTGGCATAGGCTCGGGGATTCAGACGGTGGCGACATTTATCCCAATTCTGTTCGCGATGTTCGCCGCACTCGCGGTGCTCGAGGACTCCGGTTACATGGCTCGGGCGGCCTACGTCATGGATCGTCTTATGCGGACCATGGGGCTTCCGGGTAAGTCCTTCGTACCGATGATGGTCGGCTTCGGGTGTACGGTGCCGGCAATCATGGCAACACGAACGCTTGAAAGCAGTCGTGATCGCGCGATGACCGTCTTCATGTCGCCGTTCATGTCGTGCGGGGCGCGGCTTCCGGTGTACGCACTGTTCGCTGCAGCGGTGTTTGGCTCTCGGGCGGGCGCAATCGTGTTTTCGCTGTATATCGCGGGGATCGCGGTCGCGATCCTCACAGGCTTTCTGCTGAAAATCACGCTTTTTCGCGGTCGGGTTTCCCACTTCGTCATGGAGCTTCCGGCGTACCACGTACCGCGACTGCGATACATTGTCGTGCAGGCGAGGCAACGCCTCTGGGCATTTGTCAGACGGGCAGGGGTCACGATCACCTTTATCGTATCCGTGCTCGCGGTGCTCAATACCTTCGGTACGGATGGCTCAGTCGGCCATGACGGTCAGCGGGATTCGGTACTCGCCGGGATTGGACGGGCGGCAGCGCCGGTGTTTGCCCCCCTCGGCCTTCAGCCGGACAACTGGGAAGCGACTGTTGGGCTCTTTACCGGGATATTCGCTAAGGAAGCGGTCGTCGGAACGCTCAACTCGCTGTATGGGCAGGCCGAAACAGCGCGCTCAGGAGCACCGGAATTCGATCTCGCGGGTGGCTTCGGCGAGGCGTTACAGAGTATCCCTGATGCCTTCGGCGGTCTGGCAGAGGGACTGGTCGATCCCTTAGGGGCGCGCATCGTTTCGGACAATCCGGACGAGGTTGGCAGCGCGTCCGGGACTGATGCGACGGTTTTTGGCCGGCTCCGGGACGGGTTTTCTCCGCACGCGGCATACGCGTATATGCTCTTTGTGCTCCTGTACTTTCCCTGCGCGGCAGCGCTGGCCGCAGCTATCCGTGAGATCGGGGCAGGACTCGGATGGTTGCTCGCCGCATATACGACGGTCGTCGCATGGTCGACGGCGACCCTCTTCTATCAGTTCAGCACCGGTCCGCAGCTTGTCGAGACATTGATTGCGGTGGGTATGCTTCTTCTGACCGTAGTCGTTCTGAAAGTCCTGGGTATGACGGTGTTCAGACCCGACGTCATCGAGAGGAAGATATGATACTGCGCGACGTCCGCCAGACCATGAAGGCCCTTGGTGTCGCCTCGGCGACACAGCTCGCTGCAGAGCTGCATCTTCGCCGCGCCGAGGTCGACTCGGCGCTCGAGTTCTGGGTGCAACGCGGAGACATACGGATATGCACAGACGCCCTCGGTGGGGCGTGCGGGACCGCCTGCAAGCGATGTCCCATAGGTGGCTTCAAAAGAAACCACGAGATCGGGACCGGGCCCCGATCTCGCGTCTATGAGTGGGTATCAGGTTGAACTCCTGCCTGCCTGTCCTGTATCAGACCTGAGTCGCCTGGGGGTGATCTTCGCGAACAAGGTCGTCGAGGTCGGCAGCGCGGGCGTTACTTCGTACCTGCTCGACATTCTTGCAGCCGGGAATCACACTCGTGACGGCCGGATGTTTCAGACACCACGCAAGCGCCCACTGCGCCATGGGAACGCCCTCGGGGACCTCTTCGCGAGCGATCCGCTCTACCTCTTCGAGCTTCCCCTGTACTACGGCAGAGTCGTGACGACTGCGCACATCGGTTTTTTCGAAGGACGCACCGGGCTTGTATTTACCGCTGAGGTATCCGCTCGCGAGGGGTACACGGGCGAGGACGCCGAGATTGTGCGTCTCGCACAAAGGCAGGACTTTTTCTTCCGGCGCGCGATCGAGCCTGTTGTAAACGACCTGTATGGCTTCGCCGCCGACTTCTGGTGCTTTTCCCGTCTGGTAGTCGTTCGTGTTTTTGCCGATTGATATCCCTATGTGCCTGACCTTGCCCTGCTGCTTCAGGGTTTCGAGGCGTTTCCACAGTTCGTCGTTATCGTATACGTCGTCGCCACCGGAGTGAAACTGCAGAAGATCGACGTAGTCGGTCCGCAGGCTCCGCAGCGAGTCTTCGAGCTGCTTCGCAACGCCGTCTGCGTCCCAGATCTGATCGCGCTCAAAGCGCTCGGTAAAATGATGTCCAAACTTTGTCGCGAGAAACCAGGAATCCCGCTCCCCGGGAAACACTTCTTCGAGTGCGCGGCCAATGAACTGCTCCGAGAGGTGGTCGCCGTAGCACTCCGCGGTGTCTATGAGGGTAATACCTTCCTCGCGCGCGGCCGCAAACATGTCATTTACTTCTGCCTGCGTAAAATCCTTGCCCCATTCCCCACCAAACTGCCAGGTGCCCATTCCGACGACGGATACCGACTCGCCGGTCTTTCCAAGTGTTCTGTATTTCATGATGAAAGCCTAAACCCTTTTCACCCGGGTGGATAGGAACAAAAGACCGGCTCCGGTCGCCCCCCGGGGCGGTCTACCCGAGAAGAAGGTCCCGCGCAGCTTTCAGCTCTATAAACACCGCAGCATCGCCCCCATGGTCGGGATGGTGCCGCAGACACAAGACTCGATAGCGCTGGTTTACCGTGCGTGCCGGAGGCCGTTTTGGCGGGACCTCGTCGGGCAGGCATTCAAGGATAAAGCACGCGACGATCCGCTCGACTACCACCGGAGTCAGTGCCGGGTACCGCGATACAAGGCGTTCGAGGTGTTCGCGAAACCGTTGTATCCACTGCACCGCCGAGTAGCCTTCATAGTCGTGTACCTGTTTCTTGGTCGAGGGAAACAGACGTGTGCTCCAGAGGGGGTGCTCGTCCTTCCTGTTGTAGTGATTCTCGAGGTGCCCGAGATACTTGATGCACGCGACAACCGGTTCCGGAAGCGTGCGGGTGCGTGTCAGAATGTAGTGCTTCCGTGCTGCCCGGAGGCGCTCGCGTTCGCTCAGGTAGTCACGCTTGGCGGTCAGGAACGCAGGAAAGAGCGGGTGTCTCGGCAGGCCGTAGTTCCGGCAGAACGCTTCCACCTCCGTCGGAGGTATGGTCGCGTTGTGCAAGTGATCGAATGCTCGTTTGCTTAAACGAACACGAGAGAGTTCGGGACTGTTTCTGAGCGAGTCGAGAACCTGTGGAAACAACCGATGCCGACGAAGAGTTTTCGGCTGCCTGTCAAGCAGCTCGGTAAGCGTATATGTTCGCCTCTGCCGCCGCGGTCTGCGCGTGCGGTGACGCACACGTCTGCTGCGACGGTAGAGCTGTCGGTTTGTCGGCATTACGACAACACCGTAACCCCGTATTCGGCGAAACGTTGATCTGCGCTCACAACGGGAGACCTGTGAGCAAGAGCCGTTGCAATAATGAATCGATCCGCCGGATCCTTGTGTACATTGGGCAGTCGGGTAGCTCCCATGACGAGCTCAGGACTCAGAATAATGACATCGATACGGTGATGGGTAACGAACCGTTCCCACCATTCTTCGGGAGGCATGGGGAGAGACAGTTTCCCCTGTCTGTTCTTTAACGCGATCTCAAAAGCGCTTATCGAAGAGACTGCAACCACAGCCTCCCCGTCTATAACAGAGACCGTTTCGGACGATAGCATGTCTGATCCTCCTGCCAGCCAGAGAACGGCGCAGGTATCAAGGATAATCATTCGATGCTACCCCATTCATCATCCGTCAGCTCCTCTACCGGATCATAGTCGATCTGTAGCCGGGAAAGCACCGGATCTGTCGTGCTTCGCGGGCGGTTTGCACGTTGTCGCAGCTCCGCTACAGGCACCCCGTTCCGGCTGATGATATACACTTCCCCTTTTTCTACCTCTTCGAGGATACGCGAGAGATGGGTCTTTGCCTCATGGGTATTCACCGTCTTCATAAACTTAGTTTATGTGACTAAGTCACTATGGTCAATGAGTAGCGTTTGTATCCATCGCCTTACATACCGTCTGTTTTCGATTGAACCGCAGGGGCGCACCCGTGTACGTTTCTTCCATGAAGACCACGCGATTTACTGACGCTACCGGGTTCGCGCGTCTCGTTACGCCGGTGCTCGAGCCCTTTGAGGCAGAGAACAATCTCGCGCTCGGAATCATTTCCACCATGCAGGCCGACAGCTCGCGCTTCGAGAATCCGCTTCTCGCAGTTGTACACGATAGCTCCGCGCCGACGTTCGATACAATCGCTGCCGTTGTCGTACGTACGCCACCGTTTCCGGTAATCGTTGCGTACACCGGGAGGGCCGTAGAACCCGCCGTGGTCAAGGCCTCGATTCAGCTCTTGCGCGAAGTCTACGGCACTGATATTGCGGGATTCAACGTCGATACCCGCATTGCCGACTCATATGTGAACGCCTGGACAGCCGCAACCGGAACGGCTGCTTCAGTACACATGAGCATGCGCATCTACCGGTGCAAGTCTGTGAACCCGCTACCTCCGGTACCGGGACGCCCTCGGTCCCCCGAGGCTGGCGATACAGAGCTGTTGAAACGGTTCGTCACCGGCTTCTATCAGGACGCGCTGCCTGGCGAGTACAGTGTCGAACGCGTTGAGGCCTACGTGAAGCGCATTCTGTCGTCCGATCCCGCTCAGCAGGGTATGCTTCTCTGGCAGGTGGACGGAGAGGTCGTATCCATGGCGGCTTATTCCGGCCCGACCCCGAACGGCATACGCGTGAATGCGGTGTACACGCCGCCTGAACATCGCAGGCACGGCTACGCAAGCGCATGTGTTTC
>SKXQ01000127.1 GCA_007128315.1 Spirochaetaceae bacterium
GAGAAAGGTGACCTGCTGCCGGTGCTCCTTATGGCACCGTCGGTCCTTATTGTAGTCTTTGTCATGGTTATCCCTCTTTCCTATGGTCTGTTCCTGAGTTTCTTCGATTTCCGCTTCGGCCGATTCGACCTTGTCAGGGATTTTGTTGGATTACTCAATTACCGCTCTGTCTTTGCGGACCGGACTGCGCTCAGGAGCATCCTGCATACCGTGCTCTTCTCGTTTGGCTCGATCAGCGGTCAGCTGCTGTTCGGAACTATTATCGCCGTCCTGCTTCTTCAGCTTCCACGACTCGTGCAGTCGGTGGTGCGGCCGCTCATCCTGATGCCACTCCTGCTTTCGCAGATCGTCGTAGGCCTTATCTGGCGTTACATCTACGATCCTCAAGGAATTCTGTATTGGGCCCTCGGCCTTGTCGGGATAACAATTTCCGATTTTCCCGGTGTCACAGCTTCGTCAACTGCGCTCCTGTCGACGGTAATTGCGCATTGGTGGCAGGTGGTTCCTTTTGTCGTCATCGTACTGACAGCCGGACTCGTGGCGATTCCGCGTGAGCTCTACGAGGCTGCGTATATCGACGGGGCCGGGGCATTCACGGTGTTCTGGAGGATCACCCTTCCGCTGTTACGGGACGTGTATATGGTCATTCTCCTGATCAGCGGAGTCGACACGATCAAGATCTTTGATATCATTTACTCGTTGACCGGAGGCGGTCCGAACAATTCGACCATATCAATAAGCATGCACGCCTTTAACCAGGCCTTCATGAGACCGAATTTGAGTTACGCAATGGCGCTTTCGGTGGTGGCTATGATCATCACGTTCGGAGTTTTCGGGGTGCCATTTATCCTGAACAACCGTAAGAAACGGGAACGGTAACGGAGTAATCAGCTGATGGACTATCGGGGTAAACTACACGTTCGGATACTACGCTTTGTGATACTGGCTATTGTGCTGGTCGTGACATTAACGCCGATCTACATTGTGGTATCGAACTCGTTCCGGCCTACGCTTGAGATGAAGCAGATGCCGCCAAGGCTGATATTCGAACCGACGCTGATTCATCTGCAGCGATTGATTGAGCGCGATAACTTCCTCAGGTACTTCCGAAATACACTGGTTATCTCGGTTTCGGTGACCGTAAGCACGATCATTCTTGGATCCCTTTCGGCGTACGGGTTGAAGCTCTTTCAGTCGCGTATTGGCGAACGCCTCACAAACGTACTGCTTCTGGGCAAACTTGTCCCGTCGATTACGATCCTCATTCCGTTCTACGTCATGCTGAACCGGATACATTTGACCGGTACATACGTTGGTCCGATACTCGCCCATACCGCCATTACACTTCCGTTCGTGACGTGGCTTATGGAGAGCTTCGTCCGTGGTCTGCCCCATGAGTTACTCGAGTCTGCGAACATCGATGGGGCAACACGGCTTCTCACCTTCCGAAAGATAGTTTTCCCCTTGCTCACCCCGGCGATCGCGTCAGCGCTCGTCCTCGTCATGCGGTTCTCATGGAACGAGCTGATGTTCTCGCTTCAGCTGACGAATATCAACACGTATCCGCTAACCGTCGGCATTGCGCGCTACGTGGGGGCTATTTCAGTGGACTGGGGGAAGAGCAGCATGGCCGCAACCATTGCCATGGTTCCCTTGATCGCGATCGGTTTCTTCATGCAGAAATATCTGGTGACCGGTCTCACCGCAGGCGCTGTGAAAAACTGACCGGGAGTACCCTTATCGAGTATCAGTCCGCGAGGCGGCAACGCGAATGTACTTCTTGTTGGGACCGTATGTCAGTGATACAATACAGCGCTGAGGGGGGGGTCGAAACGTGAAACTCCACTTGAGCCGCTTTGTCAACGATCCCGCGCACGAGTATGCGAGTCTCATCAACGATCGGAAGCAGCTCCGCGTTGAGCACTCGCATGACTTCTACGAACTTTTTATGGTCAATCGTGGGAGCGCGGTTCACCGGGTCAACTCGGCGAACCAGTTGGTCGATAAGGGAACGATCGTCTTCGTTCGGCCCGACGACGTCCACGCCTACGACCAGATGTCACGGGACTTCGAAATTATTAACATGATCGTCTCGATTTCCATGATGCAGGACGTGTTTCAGTACCTTGGTGACAGCTTCGACTGCTCACGCCTGACTGAACCGACCTTGCCAGTCGCGCACAGGATCTCACCGAATGACTACGCGACAATCGTGGTCCAGCTCGAGCAACTGGTTCTGGCCGGGCACAGACTAGGACCTCGGAGCGAAGCCGTCTTCCGTTTTACTCTCATGAGCATTGTTTTCCATTGCTTCCCTCCTGCACCCAAGGTTGAACGGCCGGACATACCGGACTGGCTGCGGGGTTTGTGTCTGGAAATGATGAAGCGTGATAACTTCACCGAAGGGATGCCCGCACTTCGAAGACTGGCCAACAGCAGCGCAGAGCATCTTGCGCGTACCTTTCGCCGCTACCTCGGCACAACACCGACAGACTTTGTCAATAACCTTCGACTCGAATACGCGGCCCGGACAATCGCGTCGACCAAAACGAAAATTGTAGATATCTGCGAGTCTGCGGGTTTCGACAGCCTGAGCCACTTTTATCATCTGTTCGGGGAGAAGTATGGAGCTCCTCCCAACACGTTCCGTAAGATGGCAGCCGACCCGAGTTTTGAGCACTCGATGTCCGACGAACCGGTTCTGGAATCGGGCCTGCCATACGGCATACCTTTCATGAGCAGTTCCGGCGCTCGTCTGCTACAAAAAAACCGGTGATACGATCTTTTGATCGCTTAAGTAAAAGCACCCGGGACCGGCAGGCTCAGTCGTGGAGATGCAGGCAACGTGGCACCACCGTGCACAAGGTTATGAGCACGTTCCTGTGATCTTTTTTATCAACGCAGCATAAAGATCTCGTCATATCCAAACAAGAGACATCTCCAGAGCGATGGTAGAGTTCGTCATGTTCGAAGCCGTAGACGCGGAATTCGAACGTGCACCACCTCACCAGATACATTGCGGAGGATCGAATGCGGTTATCGATATTCAACGACGAGATCGGCCTTGATATCACTAAGGCCATCAGCCACTTCCAGGACTGGGGTCTCGAATGGATCGACTTGCGTGGACGGGTCATGGGCAGGGAGTTCTGCATGCTCGACACAGAGGAGATGAACGACGTCGCCCGATTGCTCAGCGACGGCAATCTGCAGGTCGCCTGTCTGCAATCGTCGCTGGCCAAGTTTCACCTGCCCGGGCCGGAGCAGCTTGAGACCGAGAAGAAGAAACTCGAAGGCATCATTCGGGCGGCCGACACGTTCAATTGCCGGCTCGTTCGCTCGTTCTTTTACTGGCAGCCGGAAAAGGATCAGCAGGGAGCGCTTGTCATGCGGCCGGATGAACTCCAGAAGGTGCTCGACCGGTTCGGCCCGCTTGCCGAACGCGCGAAAGAGGCCGGACTGACCCTGGTGTTTGAGAACTGCGACGTGACGGTTCCGGAATGTCTCACGGTCCTCGATGCACTTGGTGTTCCGGAGTGGGGCCTCGCTTGGGACTGTGCCAACGAGTGGCTTGACGACAATCCGCCTGATGACGAAGGCATAGCTCTGCGTCTACGTCGCAGTCGGAACATTCACGTGAAGTCGGAGGGCATCGTACCCGGACTGGCAGACGTAAGCGTGCCGTGGGCAGAGATTCTCATGATGGCCACGACCAACGGTTTCAACGGTCCCGTCTCGGTGGAGACGCACAACCCCGACTCGTCACTGAGTAATCTCGACGTGTCGAAACAGGTAGTCGACCGGATTCGTCGGGTTTGGCCGGGTGGTTCGCCGGCTGCGAAGCGTCGGACACAACTCGATTTTGCGCCGCTCAAGTTTGTCGTTGTAGGGCTTGGCATGGGGCTCGTACGTGCACGACAGCTTGCAGCTGAGCCGGGAACGGAAGTCATTGGCGTCGTCGATATTGTATCCGAGAGAGCGGAGAAAGCAGGCGCCGAGCTCGGTTGTGAATGGACCACCGAGCTTGATCCCTGGCTTGAACGCGATGACTGCGAAGCCGTTTTCGTAATGACGCCAACCGGCATACATGCGGACATCGGTGTTGCGGCCCTGAATGCGGGAAAACACGTGCTCACCACAAAGCCGATGGAAGCCAATCTGGCTGGCTGCGACCGCATGATCGAGGCAGCCGACAGAGCCGGCAAGCTGCTCGCCGTGGATTTCGAGCAACGGCTGGCAGTCCCGACGCAGCGTATCAGGCAGCGCATAGCCGCGGGCGATCTCGGTGAGCTGGTCGGCGGGACGTTGCTGGTGCGGATTCTCAGAGACATGGAGTACTACCGGGCCAACGGTGGGTGGCGCGGCACGCATCGTCTCGACGGCGGCGGGGTTATGAGCAACCAGACCATCCACAACATAGACCAGCTGGTGTATTGCCTTGGCATGCCCAGTCGCGTATCCATGCGCACGTGGACCCAGACACACGAAATCGAGGCCGAGGATCTGGGTTCCGCTACCTGGGAGTTCGAGAACGGGGCAGTGTTGCAGCTCCTGGCGACCACATCCTATCCGGTCGATACCTGGTACAGCAATCTGGAGCTGCACGGAACGCAGGGCGCGTGCACATACAGCTTTGGCGGACCATACGCTACGGAAGTCGAACGCTGGAACGTGATCGGCAACTGGGAAAATATCCCGCCGGAGCCGGAGATGCCTCGCTGGACCAATTCGGCACAGAATCTCGCCGCTGCCGTCCGCACCGGAGCGGAACTGATGTGTACGGGACGCGACGGCCGACGCAGCCGCCTTGTCCTTGACCGAATGTATGAGTCTGCGAAAAAAGACGGTGCGTGGGTGGAGATAGAACGGTAGACCGGCCACAACACGGTAGTGCGGCCACAACAAAGACAAACGAGGTATAGACTATGAAATATGCATTTATGAGCTTTTCCACACCCGACAGCACGCTGAGCGAAATGATCAACCTTGCGCAGCGATTCGGATACGACGGCCTTGAGCCTCGAACGGATGCGGACCACGCGCACGGGATTGAGGTCACAGCCGACGCGGATACCCGTCGTGCTATCGCCGACCAGGCGGCGGCAGGCTCGATTGAGCTGTGCTGTCTTGCGACCTCGCTTCGCTATGCAGATCCGGCTGTGGCCGACACTGTCGTGCGGGAGTCTCACGAGCGCATCGACCTTGCAGGAGATCTCGGTGTGCCGACACTGCGCGTGTTCGGCGGCAAAATTCCTGACGGCCTCGAGCGTGAAGCCGCGATCGATAGCATGGCGGGCCTTCTCGCGTCTGTCGCCGATCATGCGCACGAGCGTGGTGTTACGCTGTGTATAGAGAC
>SKXQ01000033.1 GCA_007128315.1 Spirochaetaceae bacterium
CCGGTAACGATCGCTCCGGCGTGTCCCATGCGCTTTCCCTTCGGGGCAGTTCGGCCACCGATAAAGGCAACCAGAGGCTTTGTGAATCGCGCCTCGGAAATTGCCTCTGCAACTTCTTCCTCCATGGTTCCTCCGAGTTCACCGACAATGACGACGCCGTCGGTATCCACATCCGTCTCGAACTGCGTGAGAAACTCGGCGAATCGCGTACCGGGAACTGGATCTCCACCCACGCCTATGAGGGTAGAAACACCGAAGCCCTGTTCGACGATCATGGCCGTTACTTCGTTGGTAAGCGAGCCGGACCGCGTCATGATCCCAATCCTGCCGGGCTTGTACACTCGCTGAATCCAGTACGGAAAAATCCCGAGCATGGACTTCCCGGGCGAAATTACGCCGGAGGTATTACCGCCGACGACGTGGGCTCCCTGACTTCGCGCAGCTGCGCGTATCTCAATCTGTTCATGCAGCGGTATGCCGTCGGCGATCGTCACGATCTTCTGTATTCCGGCATCCAGCGCCTCGTAGACAGCATCCCTGGTAAACCGGGGCGGGACAAACAACATGGCCGCATCCGCCGCGTGTTCGCCGGATGCACGCTGAGCCCGGGCAACGCTGTGATACACGGGTACCCCTTCCACCGTCTCGCCTTCCTTGCCCGGGGTAACACCGGCGGTCACCCGGGTTCCCATCTCAATCATGTGCTTTGTCCAGAACGAGCCCTCTTTACCCGTAATTCCCTGCACCGCTACGCGCGTTGTCTCATCGACAAAGATGCTCATACCCGTGCCTCCGTCTCAGCGGCGAGTTTCACTGCCAGCCTCACAGCATCCTCCGTGTTGTACAGGGGCTCAAGCCCCGCCCCACGCAGGATTCTGTCGGCGTCCTCCTCGTTGGTGCCACGTATGCAGGTCACAATGGGGCGGTCAGGTTTCAGGGTTCGTATCGCGTTCACTACCCCTTCGGCCATGACATCCGCGCGGGCAATGGTTCCAAAGGTAACAATCAGAATAACGGAGCTTTCGTTCTGCAGACAGAGCTCCATTGCGCGTTGTGCCTTGTTGTAGTTCGGCCCTCCGAACTCAAGATAATTGGCAACGGAACCACCTTCATAATTGACCAGGTCAAAAACTGTCGTCGTCAGACCGGCACCGGCGCACATGAGTGAAATTGTTCCATCGAACTGCAGATAGGGTATACCTTCCAGCGCTGCTTCAAAGGCCGCGTCCGAGTCATACTGTTCACGCTCAACTGGAAACTCCGTATGGCGGTACAGACTATTGTCATCGATTACCACCTTGGCATCGCCGGCGACGAGCACCGGTTCACGGGATGTCACAAAGACCGGATTGATCTCGACGAGCTCAGCGTCAACGCGTGTGAATAACGCATACAGCTTCGTCACAAGAGACGCGAAACTCCGGGCAGTCGTTCCTTCGAGACCGAGATCGTAGGCAAGACCCCGTGTCTGATGCGTCTGTATACCCCTGAACGGATCGACGTCCAACCGCCGTATTGCGTCGGGACGCTCAGCCGCCAGGGTTTCGATGTCGACTCCGCCCTCGCGCGAAGCGAGCACAACGTGGCACGCGGCACACGGATCTACTGATACGGAAAGGTACAGTTCTTCGCGCAGCTCAACTGCTTCCTCGATCAGCAGTGCCGGAATACGATACCCCTTCTCGAGGATCTCGTCGGCCGCCGCCGCGACTGCGGTCGCAAGATCTCCACGCGTAGTCTCACCGGATCGCACGAGCTTGATTAGTCCTGCCTTGCCGCGGCCACCCATATCGAGCTGTGCCTTTACGACAAGCGACGACATCGGCTCTTTCAACTGCTGCGCGAGTTCGGTGACAGCACCGCGCAGCCGTGCGTGCAGGGCCTCGGTGCCGCCGTCTGTCGGGGTACCGTCAGGTTCGCTGACGCGTACCAGCCGTGAGGCGGGAACCGGAATTCCCACCGATGAAAACAGTTCCTTGCCCTGAAATTCGAGTCGCTTCACGGTGCAACCGCCTTATTGTGTGTATCGCGTCCAGAACTCACCCCAGATTTCGTCGTCGGAGGGGCGGTCAGGAGAAAAGGGCTCGCTGACCCAGGTAACGTTTATGAAGTGTTTCCAGTGGATGTTCTCGGTCGTGATATTGCCGCCCCAGGTCCCGCAGCCGAGGGTGACCGTGCTCGGCATGCCGTTGAAGAAGTTCCCCCCGTTCGCTGGCGCCTGCGCCTGCCGCACCATGATACGGCTCGTGCGCATGTGTTCACCGAGATGCCGTATGTACTCCTGCTTCCACGTGTGTATGCCGCATGAGTGGCCGGTACCCGCATTGTCTGTGAGTCGTACGAGAATATCGACCCCCTCGGCGAAATCACTGTAGCGATACACCGTCAGTACCGGGCAGAGTTTCTCATCCGCGAAGTGGTCTTCCTCCAGAGGCATGCAGCCTTCCACGAGCAGAATGCGCGTGTCTTCGGGGACCTCAATACCAGCATCGGCAGCGATCTTTCGGGCACTGTGGGCGACGATCGCGGGATTCAGCGCGACGACGCCATTCCTGTTTGGTCGCCACATCCACGCCTCAAGTTTTTCCCTCTCCTCGGAACTGACCAGGTGGCACTGCTGCTTTTCGGTGAACTCGGTGATCGTCGCGTCGTATATGGAATCATGCACAATAACGCTGTTTTCGCTCGAGCAGCTAGTTGCGTAATCGAAGGCCTTGCTGAGGGCTATTTTTGCCGCTGCATCTGCGACATCAGCGTCCTCGGCTATCATCTGCACCGAGTTCCCCGGACCTACCCCGTAGGCGGGTGTGCCGCTTGAGTAGGCGGCCTTTACCATTGCACCGCCACCGGTAGCGACGACAAGATCAACCTGTTTCATGAGTTCCGCGGTGCGCTCGACGCTCGGTTCTTCTACCATCTGTACAAGATCTTCCGGCGCACCGACCCTGCGCAGTCCCTTGCGCATATACTCCACCGCGAGAGCGCTTGCGTCCGCTCCTCGCGGGTGCGGCGCGAAGACCACCGCATTGCGACCTTTCAGGATCCCGAGCCCGTTGCTCGCAGGTGTGGCGGTCGGGTTGGTAACGGGTAACAGCGCACCAACCACACCGACCGGCTTTGCGTACCGGGAGATACCCCTTACTTCGTCGCGCTCGATCAGACCGACTGTTTTTGCGGTCTGTATGTCCTTGAGAACGCCCATTACCTTTACTTTGTGTTTGGTGATCTTGTCGGGCACATTTCCCATCCCGGTGACCTCGACTGCCCGCTCGGACAGCCGGGCAATATTCTCATCGTTGTATACTTCCCACCCCACCGACAGGCACAGATCGTCAATCTGCTGCTGGCTGTAATCGGCAATCAGCGACTGAGCCGCCCGGGCTCGCTCGACGTAGGCGGCTATGTATGCCTGTTCGTCTGCAGCACTGCGATCACGTCCCCCACTCATGAGAAGTTCTCCTCCTCTATGCCTTGAACAGTCTTGAATGCAGATGAAAGCCACTCGGCCCGGTCTTCCATTGTTTGTGTAAAATCAAGCGCGAGCCAGGACTCTACGATCGTCACACCGAGCACAGGAGCCGTGATCCAGCCCCCCATCGTGATTACGTTCGCGTTGTTAATGATCCTGCCCCGATCTCCGGCGAACACCGAGTCGGCAACGACCGCGTACACACCTTTGAACTTGTTCGCGACTATGGCCATGCCCTGTCCGGTGCCGCATATCGCAACACCCCGGTCGGCACTGCCGTCCTGTACGGCCCGGGCTACCTTTGGCGCCTGTTCCGGATACGGAATGGCAACATCAGGGCTATCCTGACCGAGATCCATAACCTCAATGTCGTCCCGTCCCTGCAGGTACTCCACCACCGCCTTTTTCAGAGGGTATCCAGCCCTGTCGCTGACCACTGCCACGCGCGTCTTTGTGTCTGCCATGTCTTATGCTCCTTTTCGTTCAAGTAATATCCGGGCCTTTGCGACAAGATTCGCCGCGGTAAGTCCGAACCGTTCCTGCAGATAATCCTGCGTCCCGACCTCGCCGAACTCATCTTCGATTCCAACACGCAGCTGCCGGACCGGACAGTGCTCAGTAAGTACTTCGGCGACCGCACTTCCGAGCCCCCCGCGTATCTGATGGTTCTCCGCGGTCAGGATAGCTCCGGTTTTCTTCGCGTAGCTGACCAGGAGCTCTGCGTCGACTGGTTTGATCGTGTGCATGTCAATGACCGCTGTCGACACCCCTTCTTTCTCAAGAAGTCCGGCTGCCTGTATCGCCTCGGCGACGAGGATTGCACCAGCCGCCACAATCGTGAGATCGGTACCGTCACAGATAACCTTCCCCTTACCGAGCTCGAAAGTCTCCGAATCGGCGTAGATACTGGCAATCGGTTTTCGGTGCAGGCGCAGATAGCTCGATCCCCTTCGCGCAGCGATCTGCGGAAGCAGCGCGCGGAGACTGACGGGATCTGAAGGCTCACAAATGAGGATCTTTGGAATGGTACGCATGAGGCCGATATCCTCGAAGGACATATGTGTCCCCCCGTTGAAGGCCGCTGCGACTCCCGGATCGGAACCGGTGAGTTTCACGTTCTGTTGTGCGTAGTTCGCAGAAATGAAGAACTGGTCGAAGGTACGCCGCGCGGCAAAGCAGGTAAAGGTCGCCGGGAAGGGAATAAGGCCGGCAGCCGAGAGCCCCGCTGAGACACCGACCATGTTCGCCTCAGCGACTCCCACGTCAAAAGTCCGTTCGGGAAAGCGGCTCTTGAAGGCTTCGGTACCGTTGGCACGCATGAGGTCGGCGTCAAGCACCACAATGCGGTCGTCCTGTTCAGCTAGACCTACGAGCGTCTCGGCGTACACAGCCCGCATTTCAGGTGCATGCTCTTCGGGCGCGGCCCGCACTATCAGATAGTTCATACCTGTGCCTCCAGTTCATCAAAATACGCGTAGGCCCGGTCGGCATCTTCGGCGGTCAGGGGCATGTTGTGATTCTTGTAGTCACCTTCGATGCCGGGCAGATCTTTACCTTTGACCGTGTCGGCGATGATCATTGCAGGCCGGTCGGTCTGTGCGATCGCTCGTTCAAGAGCGTCGTTCAATGCTTCGAAGTCGTGCCCGTTGACCTGCTGTGTAAACCAGCCGAAGCTTGTCCAGCGGTCAAGAAGCCGGTCGGTTTTCATAATGACGTCACTCGGGCCGTCGATCTGCATTTTGTTGTAGTCGGTAAACGCGACGAGGTTACCGAGACCGAACATGCTCGCCGACATCGCTGCCTCCCATGTCTGTCCTTCGTTGGTGTCGCCGTCGCCGATCA
>SKXQ01000017.1 GCA_007128315.1 Spirochaetaceae bacterium
CTCCGATGTGGAACCACATGCTTGCAGTGACATCATTTTCCCCGGTTTCAGCGGCAAACCGACCGGTCATCAGCGTAAGGCCGTTGAACTGGGCATGGCTGGCTACGCGGTTGATCTCATTGACCAACTGGCTCACCTCGACCTGAATCTGCATTCGGTCTTCGTTGGTGTAGATGCCGTTGGAAGCCTGAACCGCAAGCTCTCTGAGACGTTGCAGGATATCCTGTGTTGTCTGCAGATAACCTTCGGTTGTCTGTATAAGCGAGATACCGTCGGCAGCATTCATCTCGGCCCGGTTAAGACCTCGAATCTGCGACCGCATTTTCTCACTGACAGCAAGCCCCGATGCATCATCGCCTGCGCGGTTGATGCGCATGCCAGATGACAGCCGTTCAATGTTCTGATTCTGCGCCATATCATTGTACTTGAGCTGGCGGTGACCAAACATTGCGCTGGTGTTGTGATTGATAATCATTCAATCCTCCTTGACTGAACTTCTCTTCAGCCGAACATCCATGTCCGGGGGCTGATTCAACCGAATCAACCCACAGTGTTTTTGACCACAACTACGTTGCGGCTGACCGGTGGTTGCGACGGTGTTTGGGACAAAGGCTGGCACCGGTTGGGCCATCCTTCCATCGTCACGGTCGGTCTCTTACAAGTTTCGGGTGTTTGCATTTGCTTCTTGAGCGCTTTTCGAGCACCATGACCGGTATGAACGCAATGCTCTTTATCGGTGGCGGAAGAGCCCCCAGGCAGGTAATTGAACGTTTCGTCACCGGAGCGACCTTGATAGCGGCAGCAGACTCAGGCTACGACAGTGCTCTCGCGGCCGGGTACTCGCCGGGTCTTCTCGTCGGCGATATGGACAGCATTTCGGTGTCGGATGGCGATCGCGGAGGGGAGGGACTCGAGGTTCTGCAGTTCGACACTCATAAGGATCGTACTGACACCGAGCTCCTGTTTCGAATCGTGAAGGAACGCGGGGCCGATCATATCGTTCTTGCCGGTGGCGGCAGTGCCGGGCGAATGGATCATGAACTCGGTATTCTGACGATGTTTGAACGTGAGGAACACCCGGATGTCTGGATCAACGACAGGGCTGAGATCCACTGTATCGATCACGCGGTCCATGAGTATCGGGTCGAGCTCGGACAGACTGTATCGGTTTTTCCCGTCGGTCGCGGTCCGTGGCACATCCGAAGCAGCGGTCTGAAGTGGCCCCTGCAGGAGGTACGCTGGTCGCGCGAGGTTGCCGGTGTCAGTAACCTCGCGGTTTTAACCGATATATCGGTAACAGTTCACCACGGGCGACTGCTGATAGTGTATCCCTACAGCGTTTCCTGAGTAATAATTATCCGGTAGAGGTTTTACATGGCGATTGTCGGACGGGAAACAGGGAAGGCCCTGACAATGGACGAGGATAAGATCCTGACTCGTACCATTCGTGACAGTCTGAGTCTCGATGCAACGAAGGATGATCATCTTTTTCACGCAACATTTGATGCTTCGCAACGGCGCCAGTTCATCGAACAGGCGCTTGAAACCATGGACAGAAGGGAGCGTACCCGATTTCGTTTGTTCCGGCTCAAGGCAGGGAAGGACGCTTTCACGGCATATGAGCCGTTCAGGATTCTGATGTGTCGCGAACGCATCTGCAGCTCCCATGAAGCACTGGCGGAATACGACGGGGTATCGCTGCCGGGGAAGAGCGGCGAACTCTTTGCCCCCCTTATACAGGCTGTCGGAGCAATAAAGCCGTTTTTCAGTCGCTTGTGGGAGACCCAGCGCATGATGACGTCTGCGGTTCACTACGTGCTCGTAGCCCGGACGAACGACCTGAAAGCCGGCCTGTCGGAGTTTATGAGCCAGCGGGAGATGCAGGAGCTGTATCTGCAGGAACAGAGTAAGGTGAAGATACGAGACATCGTCCTGCAGAGATTCGAGACGCACATGAGCGAGATAGATATCGAACAGGTAACCCGGCTCGAAGCAGGTCTGAGACCTTTTTATTACCTGTACGCTATCACCAGCATGAATTTCGCGGATCTGTGCGAAAAATACGGTATGGACGCGCACGGACAGATTACGGGTGCACTCCGACGCGTTCCTGTTGCGGGCATCATAGAGGAGCTCGAAGAGCTGTTCTATGCCCTGTACCTTGTGAGCAAACTGCCGGAAGACGCAGCTGTACACGATGAGATCGTTGAGTATGCGTACAGCCCGCGTGCTGTTTCCGACGACGCGGCGAATGCAGAGGAGAAAACGGTTGATGTCGAATCAGTACGACGCGCGATACAGACGGTCCTTGTGCGGGCGCACCAGCTTGCCCGGGAGCTTCCGCTCGCTGACATTATCCGGGTGCATCGCGAGGATCCCTTTTACAAGTTGCAGGTCTATGTTCCCCATATCAGGCTTCTGCCGTTCTATCGAGCCCACCTGAGGCGAACCATACTGGAAGATCTCGACAGACGCTTCGGCGACGTGCGCATGGGTGTCATTGGCTACGTTATAAACGAGCTCTTCGGTGGACAGCTGTACGAGCTCAAGTATTACGGAGCGTGGACGAATCCGAGAGAGCTGAAAGTGGGGCTTCCCCCGTTTCAGTATCAGATGGCGATGCAATGTCTGTTATCCTACCTTACCGGCCACTACCGGCAACGCCTGCAGGAGGAGATTCGGATCGTCTCTAAGATTCTTCCCGCCCGCCGGCGTGACGACCAGGGAAAGCTGATACAGCATTCGGCATCGCTTGAGGATGTCGGTGAGCAGATCAAGGAGTTTGATGTCGGCTTCAGTCTTGAACGACCCGACGGGCAGTATCTGTATCGTACGAGACAGTTACTCGAGAAAGACGTGAGCCAGCAGAAAGCGTTCAGAAACTTTCAGTCCCAGAAACATCGTGAGGTCCGTATCATGATACACACGGCTCTCGAGCATCTTGAGGCGATTGAACAGGTGCTTCGCGAGGTCGGTAAACTGAAGTCCACAAACCTGGAGGATCGCTACAGGAACTTTGACCCCTGGTCTCCGCGACCGATCAGCCTTGAAGACATGATAGAGGTGGAAACCCGTCGTTTAAGGATGTTGCGCGGACTTCTGAACGAGGCAATTGCACTGGACGAAGGCTACTGAAACTCGACTGTGTCCGCGCCCGATACGGGTTCTACGGGCTCTCCAATAGAAGATCGGGAACGAGCTCCTGTATTCGCAATGGATCAATTCCGAGTTCGAAATACTCGAGCAGAACCGGAAACTCCGTAAGGAGTTCGCCGTAGGACCGAAGCGCCTGCTGCATCTGTTCGCTGCGGTCACGTCTCAGCGCCCGCTCCTGTGCCAGCGACGCAACGGCATCCCGGTCAGCCTCCGCGAGTGCGAGATACAGCGACCGTGCTTCGGCGTAAAGCGCGTAATCCGGAACGTCCACACTGCGAAGAGTGACCGCGGCAAAATCAAGACCCGGAAAACGCGACGTCAGGTGCTCGAGCAGGGCGTCGGAAAGGAGCCCCGGGGGCAGAACGGGTTCATTCTCGAGTATCTGGCGGGTAATAAACCCCTGTGCTTCGGATGTGATCCGGTCTGAGAGCCCGTCGTGAAAGTCATCGATTGTATCCGGACGCAGACCGTCGTCCTGACTCAGTAACGGAAGCTCCTCCGGGCGGATTCTGAAAACGATTCGGCCGCTGATCCGATAGGAGAAATCAGGCCGATCTTCGAGTATGGTACGGTAAACCTGCCCCGACGGCAGGTTACCTTCCACCGAAATATCGAGGGACTGAGATTCGAGATGATAGATATAGAGGGACATGTTTGTCGGAAGCAGTCGCTCCCACCGCCACTGGAATGTGCCCGGCTCTACGACTTCGTCTTCCCATCCTGAGGTTCGGGAGAAAACGACCGCGTGACCATCATCAGGTATAAGGAACTGTATCCAACCGAAGTAAAAGGCCACCGAAGCTGCAATAAGCAGCAGTATCAGGCTGATCAGGAATTTCTTCATACGCCAGGTCTGTCTCCCTGATCCAGATTGTAGGATGACCACCGGTGAGGTGCAAGGGTATCTTTCAGGTGCTATACTTGGATTAAGCTATGAGTCGGGAAGTTAAATCAGAAATCCACGCACACGCCCGCCAACCCGCCGGTTCTGTCGACCGGGCACTATTCAGGATCATGCGTATGCTCGAGAGCGCGAGTCTCTTCTTCGTCAGCTTCTCGCTGTCGGTCGGCGCTCTGTACATCATTGGTAACTTTCAGAGTTTTCTGGATCGCAGCCAGTTCATGCTCCTGCTGGTTCTCAGAGGCAGCAGCTTTCTGAGTGTGCTGGTCACCGCTTACTACTTCGCGTTCCTGGTAATGTGGATGTTTCGCAGACGTATTCTGGTTCTTCCCCGCATCGTGTACGCGGCGACATCCATCGTTCTGCTGCTCATGATTCTTTTCGGGGCCACATTCCTTGACTCGGTTTTTGGTGGAGCGTAGCCGTTGAAACGCCATGCAGAGGAACTCTCGGGCACACTGTACTCGCGTAGAGACCTGTACGCTATTCGAGCCACCTCATCGCGTCTTTCGACGGTTCTGTCGCAGTTGATGCGGGCGGTACGCCCCGGAGTCAGCGGTGTTGATCTCGATGCCTACGCACACCATCTTCTGCGGGAACACGGGCTGGAAAGCGCTCTGCGCGGCTACGAAGGTTTTCCCGCTGTCGTCGCGATCAGCCCGGATTCCACAGCCGTGCACGGCGTCCCCGATGACCGGCCCCTGAGCGAAGGCTCCATCGTGAGCCTCGACATTGGTGTCAGTCGCAACGGCTGGCACGCCGACGCTGCACTGACGGTGCCTGTGGGAATGATATCGCGTGGCCGCGCCGAGCTCATTCGCGCCGCGCACGAGTGCTGCCGGGCAGGCGTGCGTGTTATCCGCGACGGCTGTGACGTCGCGGAGATAGGCGCCGCCGTACGTGCCGAAGCAACGCGGCGCGGGGTATCGATCGTGAGCGTGTGCGGTGGACACGGAGTGGGGCGTTCTCTGCATGAACCGCCGCACTACCGATACGATGACATGCCGCACGGTCTCGTCCTCCGGCAGGGCAACGTGATCACCGTCGAGCCGGTGATCACAGGCGGACCGGGTGAACTCATGATCGCACCCGACGGCCATTCGATGATGACCACGAGCGGTCGGGATTGTGCGCAGTTTGAGCACACCGTCTACGTGGACGAGAAAGGTCCAGTGGTACTCACCGGGTAGCGTACAGGCACGATGTACGACACCGGGCGATTGACTTTCATGCCATGATTTAATAGTGTCAGGACCGTTTTCCGATTGATGCTGCCACCTTAGCTCAGCTGGCCAGAGCACGTGACTTGTAATCTCGGGGTCGCCGGTTCGAATCCGGCAGGTGGCTTCTTGACAGCCGAGTGCCGGTGGTGCTACCGTCGGACGCGTTCGCGGGAGAACGTGTCAAAGCGGATTTGTCCCGGTACGAAATCGATTCGTTCTAGAGACCAATCGTATATTAAGTAGGAAGTTTATGACGGGGCGATGCCCGAGCGGCCAAAGGGAGCAGACTGTAAATCTGCCGGCGTACGCCTTCGAAGGTTCGAATCCTTCTCGCCCCATACTTTTCCAGGGCAGCATGTATGCCTGACTGGGAACCACACGGCCTACGCTTCACCTGCACCCGCTGTTCTAACTGCTGCCGACACGAATCGGGATATGTTTTTCTTTCTGAGGAGGACATATCGCGATTTTCTGAAGGACTTTCGCTCGACCGGCGTTCGTTTCTTGATGCATACTGCAAACAGGTCGACCTCGGTCTCGTGCGTCGTATCAGTCTGAAAGAGCAGGAGAACTTCGATTGCGTTTTCTTTATCGATGGCCGCTGCAGTGTGTATCCTATTCGTCCGCTTCAGTGCCGGAGTTATCCGTTCTGGCCCTCGGTCGTCGCGTCAAGGGAGGCCTGGGACGCGGAGTCATCTCATTGCCCCGGTATCAACATCGGGCGGCGACATTCGAACGAGACAGTGCTCGACTGGCTTATCAGACGACGAGAGGAACCTCTCGTAGAGGAATAAACACCCGTCTCCGGAGGTGTGCGTGACCTTCAAGTTCTGGGGGGTACGTGGTTCAATCCCGACACCACTGACGAATGATCGTCTGAAACGCAAGATATCGGCGATCGTACAGAGGATGCGTCCGCGTGATCTGGAGAGCCCATCTGCCCGGGAAGCGTTCATGGCGGATCTTCCGGACTGGCTTTTCGGAACACCGGGAGGGAACACGACCTGTCTCGAAGTGATTCTGTCCGACGGCACGCACGTGCTCTTTGATGCCGGAAGTGGACTTCGGGAGCTTTCGACCGCCAGATTGCAGAGCGACACCGGCCCGAACGCCTATCATCTGTTTTTTACCCATTTCCACTATGATCACCTCCAGGGTCTTCCTTTTTTCGCACCGGCGTATATACCCGGCTATACGGTCAGGTTCTACAGTCCGGTTTCGGGGTTCGAAGATATTGTCCGGAATCAGATGCGTCACCCGTATTTCCCGGTGACCATGGACGGCTTCATGAAAGGCGACCTTTCTTTTCACGAACTTCCGACCTCCGGGGTAATCCATATCGGTACGGCAGTGATCAGATGGCGGCGGGTAAACCACCCCGGTGGAGCGTACGCATATCGTATAGAGGACAACGGACGCGTATTGGTGTTCGCCCCCGACGTGGAGCTCTCGGACAGGGAGTTCGAGCGAAATGAGTCGAATCGGAGTTTTTTCGGTTCCGTGCACTCAATGGTTCTCGACGCCCAGTACACCCTCGGCGAAGCCATAGAAAAGTATGACTGGGGTCACTCAAGCTACAGTCTCGATGTAGATTTTGCCGGAGGGTGGCGGGTTCGAAAACTCTATCTGTTCCACCATGAGCCCCTGTACGAGGACAGGAAACTGTACAGGAATCTTCAGGCGGCGCGCTGGTACGCAGCACGCAGCGGTCACGAGTCGCTCGAAGTGCATATGGCGGTCGAAGGGTCGGTTCATCGGGTATAAGCGAGTATCCGGTCGATCGTGCAGTCATGTGCTACAATTAAACGAGCGAAAATGAGTCGTTCAGTAACCATACATGGTAACCAGGTGATATCTCTGTTCGTTTTATTACGGAAAAACGAAGAACGACTCGATCAGTCATGTCGGGTGCTGCTTCGATCAATCGAACAGAATTTGCAACAGGAACTATCAATTGAAGAACTTGAACAGATCGAACAACGGATACTTGACCCGGAGAACGGTGATTTCCCTCGGCCGTAGAATACATGTGCCGGCGATTCTGCTTATGCTTGTCTGCAGCGTCGGTCTGGTATACGGCCAGCGATCGATCGACCCATCTGGTGAACAGATACCTTTTCTGCGCTCCACGGCACTGGTGGCCGGCGAAGGTTCGGTGACGCAAACGGATAATCCCGACTTGACGGTTCTTAACCCGGCTTCCGTCGGGGCGTTGCAGCGCACGGTGCTCAGTCTTTCCTACACAGGCCTGACCGGTTTCGGACGCGACGGACAGGGATGGGATGGCCACGCGGGCAGTATCATGGCGTCGCAGCCGACGCGATACGGTGTTTTCAGCGGTGGCATCGGGGTTATCACCTCCGGGCTTTCGGACTTCGATACAGGTTCCGGGCTTATGCTGTCCTTCGGGTACTCGCGTGACGTCTGGGACGATCTGCTCGTGGGAGCTGGTGTAACGACCGACTTTGGCGGCCATGGTGACGGTCTCGCCTTCGGCGCAGGGCTGGATGTCGGGTTTATTCACAGTCCGGTCGCGCTGTTTGGTATAGAGGGGGCCCGGTGGGGAGGCTCGCTCCGGCGTATGGGGTACCCGTACCGACCGGTAGCCGGAGTGAGCGGTTTGCCTGCGTCTCTCACCCCTCAGCTGGGACTTATGCTTCCACTTGTCAGCGACGGTAATGTGACGCTCGACCTGTACACCGATATCTCAAGTCCCGGATTTCGTGACGGACGTCTTTCGGTCGCGGCTGATATCGGACTGTTCGACCGTTTATCCGTACAGACGGGAATTGGATTCAGTGTACGAGAGCTGGTTGACGCGGATCTCCCTGTGCAGTCGCTTATCCCTTCATTCGGTATAAACGCACGGTTTTCCGCCGGTCTCCCCGGTTCGTCGGATCGCGAAGGGTCGTTGATCGCAGAACAGGGGTGGGACAGGAACGAGTTTGCAGTGCGCAGTGCCGCACGACCTCTGTATGGTGCGGTCTGGGGCGTTTCCACAGGAGTTACGGCTTCTCTCGGCGTCGCGGATAATAATCCTCCCGTTATCATCGTCGATTATGGCGATCGACAGTACATCAGCCCGAATAACTCCGGCGTACAGGACGATATCGTCGTGCCGGTTGAGATTTACGATGAGGAACGTTTTCTCCAGGGCTACCGCTTCGTCATAGAGGACGGGGAGGGGAGCGTTGTCAGAGAGTTTTCTGCCCGGACCCCGCGACCGGAAGAACGGAGCAGCACTGCGTTCTTTGAACGACTTACCCGAATCGATACAGGAATCACCGTTCCGGAGAGCTTTCGCTGGAACGGCAGGTCGGATGGTGGTTCAGTCGTACCGGACGGATTATACGAGTTCTACGTCGAAGCCTGGGATGATAACGACAACAGGGCCATCTCGGACCGTTTCGAGGTTGTCGTCGACTTGACTCCGCCTTCTGCAGAGCTTTCGACCCCCTTCGGTGGTGATCGTGTGTTCTCGCCGGATGGTGACGGCATACGAGATGTGTTTCCTGTCCGACAGACTGGTTCGGTCGAAGATCTGTGGGTTGGCGAGATACGGTCCGCCGACGGTGAAGTCATCCGGCGATTCGAGTGGCGGAACGGTGAACCCGAGAGCTTTGAATGGGACGGCCTTGACGAAGCGGGAGATCCTCGCGAAGACGGCGTTTACTCATACCGGCTCAGTGCGGTCGATCGGGCGGGGAATCGTTTCTCGACGAGTTTATCGAACATCATTATCGATACCGAAGAAACGCCCGTTGCATTGATGATAGACCGACGGTACCTGTCTCCGAACGGGAATGGTGTAAACGAGTTCGTAGGCGTCACCATCGACGTGCCTGTCCGCCGGAACATAGAGTCCTGGGAAATGATAGTACGGAACGCCGCGGGGGCCTCTGTCTTCCGGCTCGGGGGCGGGATCGCCGGTCCTCCGGAGAGCTACGAGTTTCGCGGAAGGGCTTCAGATGGCTCACGCCTCGCCGACGGCGCATATTCTCTGGAGCTGACCGTAAGATACCGGATCGGACGCGTCGAGCGAGCCGAGTCTCCGGTGTTCTTAGTCGATACCACTCCGCCACGTGCGTTTGTTCAGATCGAAACCGACCTTTTTGCCCCGACCGGAGACGGTATACGCGATACGATGATTCTCTATCACGAAGCCGAACAGGCCGATCACTGGACCGGACGGGTCATCGATGGGTCCGGAGATCTCGTGCATGAGGTGCGCTGGGGCCGTCTTCCGGCAACCCGCTACGAGTGGGATGGTCGCACCCTCAGTGGCCGACTTGCCGCCGATGGCAGATACACGTATGAACTTGAGGGCGTGGACCCTGCGGGAAACCGCTTTGTGACTCCGCCGGTTTCCTTCGGGCTCACTACCGAAGACGTTGACCTTATTCTTACCGCAGAGTTCGATGCTTTTTCGCCGAACGCGAATGGCACCCGGGATACCATCACGCTGTTCCCGCAGGTGCGCGCGGACCAGGCCGTTTCGTCGTACCGTCTCGAGATTCGTGACGAGTCATTGCAGTCGGTTCGCGCATTTCAGGGTAACAGCAGTGTTCCCGAGCGCATTGTCTGGGATGGTATCGACCGAGAGGGCAGACGGATACCGGATGGTCGCTACAGCGCGGCAATGAACGTCGTCTTTGAGACCGGGGTCGAGGCGTCCGCCGAAACAGGAGTCTTTGTCGCCGATACCCGCAGTCCGGAGATACAGGTCACGGTAGATCACCGGATATTCTCACCGGATGGCCTGGACGGCAGGCAGCTGATCCGGTTCCGACAGACAGGTACCGAAGAAACGGTCTGGAATGGACAAATTCTCGACGCGGCCGGGACTCCGGTACGGACTTTCCAGTGGTCCGGACGACCGCAGGGCTTTGACTGGGATGGTCGGGATAATGTCGGTAACCGGGTTCCGGATGGCATGTACGGCTATTCCGTCACGTCATCGGATGAGGCAGGAAACTCAACGGAGTATACGCTGGACGGTATACGAGTCGACACTCGACCTGCACGGCTGTTTCTGACGGTAGACGCACCCGGCCTTGCGCCGACCGGCAACGGACTGTTTGACGATATAGGGTTCTCGCTTATATCGTCGCTCACCGAGGGAGTAACGAGCTGGGAGTTGCGTATTGAAGCCCTTGATTCGGGCCGTGTCGTCCGTCGCTTTACGGGAAGCAGTCTGACACGTGAGCAGCAGATACGCTGGAACGGTAGAAATACCGCGGGCTCGATTGCCGCAGACGGACAGTATCGTGCAGTATTCAGTGCGGTCTACACGAAAGGAAACCGGCCGCGTGTTCAGTCAACGACCTTTGATCTGGTCGCAAATCCGCCTCGTGTTGCGGTACGGCTTGATCCCGTGCCCTTTGCACCTGACGGCAGTACGGAACGCGACGAACTCGAAATCCATCTTGACGTGGATTCGCCGGTATCCATAGACCAGTGGTCCTTCGAGATTCTGGACCGCAATCGACGATTCTTTAACGAGTTTTTCGGTCAGGGCATGCCTGCCGATGTAATACGCTGGGACGGACGCGCTATAGACGGAGCGTCTGTCCTGTCGGCCGAAGAGTATCCCTATGTGCTTTCGGTGCGGGACGTATACGGGAACGAGACGGTTGTAGAAGGCAGTATACCAATCGATATTCTCGTCATTGTCGATGGTGACCGGTTAAAGGTTCAGATCCCGAGCATCACGTTTCTTCCGAACAGCTCGGCACTCATTGTCGACGCGAATGATCCGCGAGGACGGCAGAACTCCATTGTTCTTGACCGGCTGGTCGAGATTTTTGCCCGCTATCCGCAGTACAGAATCACCGTCGAAGGCCACGCGGTAAATCCGTCGGGAACCGAACGCGAGGAAGTTGAGTTTCTCGGACCACTTTCGCTGCAGAGGGCCCAGTCGGTGCGTCAGGCACTCGTGGATCGGGGAATGGCGGCCGGCCGCATTGGTACCGTCGGGCGGGGAGGGCGCGAGCCACTGGTTCCTCACGATGATCTCGATGAACGGTGGAAGAATCGCCGTGTCGAGTTCATTCTGGAGCGATAGCGTTATTCGTGCGAGGTGTGAATGAGGATCCCGGACGCGGTCATTGAGAGTGTGCGAGACCAGGTCGACATAGTCGACCTGGTCGGTGAGTACGTGTCGCTCACCCGGAAAGGAAACCGCTACTGGGGCTTGAGTCCCTTCACGCAGGAGAAGACGCCATCCTTTACGGTGAGTCCGGACCGAGGTCTGTTCTACTGCTTTTCGACCAGCAAGGGGGGGAACCTCTTTACCTTCGTCATGGAGATGGAGAATGTCACCTTTCCGGAAGCGGTCCGCATGCTGGCACGGAGGGTGGGAATTGAGGTACCCGAGGATGCTGATTCTGAGGAGACTTCGAGCCGGGAGCCTCTGCGCGAGCTGTACCGGCGCGTATGTGGCAGTTTCCGGTACCTGCTATCCGAGCACCCGGAAGGCGGGGATGCTCGTGCGTATCTTCAACGACGGGCCATATCGACTTCCACGGTGGAGGACTTCCAGCTCGGATGGGCACCTTCTGACCCGTTCTGGCTATACCGCTTCCTGAAGAAGCGCTCTTACTCCGATGAGTTCCTTGCTTCGAGCGGGCTGTTTACGCGTGCCAATCCCCGGCGTGCTCTGTTTTCCGGAAGACTCATCTTTCCGATTTTTTCTCGAAACGGAGACGTCATTGCGTTTGGAGGCAGGCTGCTCACCGGGGACGGGCCCAAGTACCTCAACAGCCCGAATACGGATGTATTCCAGAAGTCTCGTGAACTCTATGGCCTGTACCAGTCACTGAAGGCCATGCGCACGGCCGGTGAGTTCATCCTCGTGGAGGGATATACCGACGTACTT
This sequence comes from Spirochaetaceae bacterium, assembly GCA_007128315.1. Taxonomy (GTDB): domain Bacteria; phylum Spirochaetota; class Spirochaetia; order DSM-27196; family SKKC01; genus SKKC01. Next base: position 12,158 of record SKXQ01000017.1, read on the forward strand.
GCCATGCATCAGTCCGGGGTGAAACACGCGGTCGCACCGCTTGGCACGTCCTTTACACCCGAGCAGGCGAAGAGTCTGTCGCGATTTGTTGATCGGGCCGTACTCGTCCTCGATGCTGATCGCGCCGGATTCGCCGCTACAATGAAGGCATCAATACTCTGCGAACAGCACGATATACGCCCGACGGTGGTTGAACTTCCTGAAGGCAAAGATCCTGCTGATCTTCTGACAGACAATGGCGACGCTGTGTTGCAGGAATCCGTGCTATCGGCTATAAGTAGTCTGGAATATTTTACCGGCGTGTACGGCGTCCGATCTCAATCCGACAGCCCCGAGGGTAAAGAACTTGTATTACGGGAGCTGTTTCCGTATATTGAAAGTATACGTTCTGAAGTTCGTCGAGAGGCCAGTTTGGCGTACATAGCCGATACAATGGATCTTCAGAGGTCCAGTATTATACGGGAGTTTGAAACACGGAAGAAGGGCCGGCAGCCTGACGCCGTTTCACAGGGTGGCTCAAAAAATAAACGATCGGATTCACTTTCAGAGGAGTTGTACCTCATGCTCGCGGTAGCAGTACACTGCGAGCATTTTCCGTTTGTGCGGACTATACTGAAAACAGATGATCTTACTGATGCGCTGGCGCGGGACCTCTATATTGCGCTTGAAGAGGCTTATCGGGCCGAAGAGCTGCAGTTTGATCGAGTACAGACACGGATAGAAGACGAGCAGTTGTCGCAATTGCTGTACGAGCGCGCCGCACGCGATGAGTTTTCCGTGAATACTGAGCAGGTTGTACGTGATACCGTACGGGCGGTAAAGCGGAAGGCCATCGAGACACAGCTGCGGCGGGTGCAGGCGCAGCTACGGACGCAGGATAATCCAGTGGAAGAGCAACGGAGACTTATGACTGAGAAATCGTACCTGGATGGTGAATTGCAGAAATTGAAGGCGGTACAGCATGGATGAGTTAACGAATGATCCGGCGATCGAGAAGCTTCTTGAGTACGCCAGGGACAAGAAGACACTCACCTATGAAGAAGTCCGGGATCACCTTCCCGATCACATCGTTAATTCAGATAAAATTGAAGATGTAATTACCATACTTGGAAAGAACGACGTACGACTGGAGGAAGAGGTCGTCGATGTAACGCCTGAGGACGTAGAGCAGGTCGTAAAACAGGAAAAAAAGAAACAACGACTCGTGTACGGCGATAAAGACTCGAACATCGATGATCCCATTCGTCTGTATCTCCGGGAAATAGGCCGGGAAAATCTGCTGACGGCGGAACAGGAAGTCGAGCTGTCCAAAAAGATGGAAGACGGCGAGAACATCATCAAGGAAGTCATCCGGGGGTCCGGTGTCCTGGTAAACGAGTTCTACGGTCTTGCTCAGCGGGCGTTTTCCCGGCGCGATCCACGCGATCTGAACCTCAGCAAGAAGGAAATCTCGGAGTATCTCGCCGAACGCCGGAGATTGTATCAGTTTTATCGGGACGCAGTGCGCTCGAATATTGCGGATCTGAAAGCGTACATGGAAGAGAAACGGGAAGTGACCGATCGGGGCGGTGATATTATCACCGACGAAGGACTCGCTTCCAGACGCGAAAACCTCCGTAAGAAACTCGTCAAGATCGATCTCCATCAGGACGAGATCCTCAGTATCAGCGAAAAGTTCATAACCGCCGCAAAGAAGATCAGGAAATACAAGAAAGAAGAGGAGCGCATCGAGAAGCGCCTCCGTGTCGGGAGCATGCGTGAGCTCCGTGGTCTCGGAAGAGGCCTCGCGAGTTCCGCGCAACGCGAAAAGATTGAATCCGATCTCGGGATCAGCGCCGATCAGATTAAAGAGAAAATCCGTCAGATTCAGATCACCGACAAGAAGCTTAAAGCGCTCGAGGTGGAGTTTGAGAACTCGATCGACGAGATTCTGGACATGTCGCGTGAAATTACTCGCGGAAAGACCATGATGCAGAACGCGAAGGACAGGCTTATCAAGGCGAACCTTCGATTAGTCGTGAGTATTGCGAAGAAATACACCAACCGCGGTCTGCATTTCTTCGATCTCGTGCAGGAAGGTAACATCGGCTTGATTAAGGCCGTCGAAAAGTTCGAGTACAGGAAGGGGTACAAGTTCTCGACCTACGCTACCTGGTGGATTCGACAGGCTATTACGCGGTCCATCTCAGATCAGGCGCGGACGATCCGTGTTCCCGTCCACATGATCGAACAGATCAACAAGGTCGTACGCGAAAGCCGGCAGCTCATGCAGGTGCTCGGCCGGGAGCCGAACGATGAAGAGGTAGCCGAGCGTCTGGGGTGGAGTGTCGCCCGGGTAAAGAGCGTGAAAAACGTGGCCCGCGAGCCGATTTCGCTGGAAACGCCGATTGGCGAAGAAGAAGACAGCCTTCTCGGCGATTTTATTGAAGATAAGGACGTTGAAAACCCTTCGCAACAGACCGCATTTACGCTCCTGCAGGAGCAGCTCCGGACGGTTCTATCGACCCTTCCGCCGCGGGAGCAGGAAGTACTGAAGATGCGTTTTGGCCTGGAGGACGGCTACTCCCTCACGCTTGAAGAGGTCGGGCTCTATTTTAACGTTACTCGTGAACGCATACGGCAGATTGAGGCGAAGGCACTCCGGCGACTCCGGCATCCGAAACGGAGCCGGCGACTGAAAGACTATCTGGACCAGTAAAAACGGACATGACCGAAAGACCGGCACAACCTCGGGAGGATTGTAGCAGTGCAGGACGTAATTGAAAAACTGAAAACCCTTCAGGATATTCTGTCGGAGCGTTATCGCATCGAACAGGAGCTGAAGAATATACCGAAAAGTCTCTCGACAAAAACCGAACTTCTGACCCGGCTGAAAAAGCAGTACATCGAGAAGAACGAAGAGTACGAAGGGACACGGACGCGAATTCGCGACATCAAGACCCGCATGGACGAGGCTGAGCGCGACCGGGAACATTACGAGCAGCAGATGGCCGAAATCAAGACCCAGCGCGAGTATGAAGCTCTTGATAAGGAAATCCGCGAAGCCGGCGAACGTGAGCAGCACCTACGAAAAGAGCTGCAGCGCGAAGAACGCGGTCTCGAAGAGATGAAGCACAGCCTCGAGCGTGAAGAGCTCATGATTTCCGAGCAGGAAAAAGAGCTCGAGGAAGAGCAGAGCCGCATCGAGAGTGAGAGCGAAAAAAAACGCAAGCAGATAGACGCACTGAAGTCTCAGGCGGACGACGTCACGCCTGGAATGGAAGAGGGCCTGCTGTTCAAGTTCGATCGAATTATACGCAGTAAGGAAGGGGAAGGTATCGTTCCTCTTCGGAAAGGTGTCTGCAGCGGATGTAACATGATCCTTCCGAGGCAGTTCGTTAACGACGTTCGAAGCGCCGAAGCGATACACTTCTGTCCGTATTGTTCGAAAATCGTGTTCTACGTCGAAGACGATCAGGCAAGTCCTGACGATGACGCGGAAGGCCTGATGGATGTCCTCGACGACGACGCCACAGGTGGACTCGCGGACCTTATTGACGAAGACGATAGTTTCGTCGACGAAGAAGAGCTGATCGATGATCTCGACTCTCCGCTTGCGCCGAGAGACGAGGATGACGACGATGAGGACGAAGACGAGGATGACGATACGCTTGTAGCAGACGACGACGAAGCCGACGTCGATGAGGATGACGACGATGTTGACGAGGTCGACGACAGCGACGATGATCTTGATGACGAAGAGGAAGAAGAGGAAGAGAACGAATAGATCTTATTGACAGGCAACAGCGTTTTTGGAGCGGGTCGGAAAAGACTGTCGCCGCAGAGGCAGACACTGCACTCTGCGGAGGAAAGTCCGGGCTCCAGATGAGCAGGGTACCGGGTAATACCCGGGAACAGCGGTTTCCTGTATTCCGCTGTGACAGAGAGTGCCTCAGAAACCAGACCGCCTTCGCTGCCGCTTGTCGGCGGTGTAGGTAAGGGTGAAAGGGTGGGGTAAGAGCCCACCTGTTGTCCGGTAACGGGCAATGATGGTAAACCTTACCCGGAGCAAGACCAAACAGCGCTGGTCGGTCGCTCAGCCGACGCAGTCGTCGATACCGACGTCTGCACCAGTGCGGGTAGGTTGCTGTAAACAGAGCGGTGGTAACGCCTGCCTCTGACAGATAGATGACAGTCACACCGACAGGAATCGCTGTCGGTCACACTGAACCCGGCTTACCACCTGCTCCGAAAACGCTGTTTGTCGTTGAAATTTCGTACATTTCGCATGATTGACCTTCACCGGTTGTCTGATATTTAATGGCGCAGGTTGTTTGATGATCTACTCCACGGATAAACGCAGCACTTCAAAGACCAGCCGGTCGAGGAACAGTGAAACCAGTCCGACCTCACACAGTGGTGCGAAGCGCCCGCGCATTCTGGTCTGGCTTGCCGGCCTCGGTGGTGCCGTTCTGATCGCAGCCGGTGCGTTTTTCGTGTTTGGAGGCGAGCTTCCGACAGTTGGTAACCGCACGGGCATAGACCGGGGCGAGATCGAGACGCTGTGGGATCGAGGGGAGTTTTTCGAACTCATCCGACTGACGGATGATCTTCTTGCGGCCGATCCACTCGATGTGGATGCGCTCATTTTTCGTGGACTGGCCGGGTATTACGGTGCGGCGTCCGACATCGATCTTGAAAACAGAGACGAACTCGTCCGCGAATCGATACGATATCTTCGACGCGCCCGGACGCTGTCCGGTGAGCGACTGTCAGCGGAAATTAATCTTGTGCTGGGGTTCGCGTACTATGAGCAGGGACGGCATTTTGCCGACCTGGCCGTAGATCACCTTAATCAGGCGGTCGAACTCGGTGTCGATAATGCTGCGGTGTATGAGTTTCTCGGGCTGTCGTATGAAAGACTCTATGATCGCGATCGGGCAATCGATAACCTTCTTCTGGCTGCCGATAGAGCACCAAGGGATATTTCTTTTCTCGCCGTCGCAGAACGGCTTGTCGAGAATAATCAGGCATCTGAGGCGTTGCCTCACCTGCACCGTGTAATATCGGAATCGGATGAACCTCGTCTTGTGCATCAGGCGCGTTTCATTCTCGGTCAGATCGAGCTTGCTGACGCTCGATACGAACGGGCCGAAGAGCAGTTTCGCGCAGTCCTTCAAGATGATCCAAATTCTGCCGATGCTCATTTCTACCTGGGCGAACTCTTTGATGCAATGGGCGACGGGGTCCGTGCACGCGCGCAATGGCGCAATGCGGTACAGATTGATAGCGGGCACGCTGCTGCGTTGCGGCGTCTGGACAGTTAGCGGAGGAAATTATGGGTTTTGGAAAAGCACTTAGTCTGTCGAGTGATATCGGCATAGATCTGGGTACCTGCAATACGCTGGTGTATGTCGGCGGTCGCGGTATCTGCGCAAACGAACCGAGCGTTGTAGCGGTGGAACGCGGAACAAGAAAAGTCGTGGCCGTCGGTGAAGAAGCTCGTCGCATGCTCTGGAAGACTCCTGGTGATATTATTGCCATACGTCCGCTGCGCGATGGTGTCATCGCAGACCCTGAGACGACGGAGCGCATGATTCGCTATTTTGTTCAGCGGGTTTTGCCCCGAAGATGGTTCGTAAAACCCCGTATGGTTATCGGGGTGCCCGCCTGTATTACCGAGGTCGAAGAACGCGCGGTGCAGGATGCTGCCTACAAGGCAGGTGCTCGCGAGGTCAAAGTTATTCCCGAATCACTCGCCGCTGCGATAGGCGCGAATATTCCGATTTACGAGCCCGCCGGCCACATGGTCTGTGACATCGGGGGGGGTACCAGCGAAATCTCGGTCATTTCCCTCGGCGGTATGGTTGTCACGAATGCGATTCGCCTTGGAGGCGACGAGTTTGATGAAGCGATAATGAAACACGTCCGCACCGTACATAATCTTATCATCGGTGAGCGGACCGCCGAAGAACTGAAGAAGAGCATTGGCAACGCAACGCCGGACAAGAAGATCGAGAAAATGGAAGTCAAAGGTACCGATGCTATCACCGGTCTTCCCCGGCGCCTTGAGATCGACTCTGTAGAGGTCCGTGAGGCACTACAGGAGCCCATTAACGCAATTGTCGAAGAGATCAAGCGAACCCTGGGGCAGACGCCTCCGGAGCTCGCTGCGGACATCGTCGAACGCGGCATCGTCATGACCGGTGGAGGGAGTCTTCTGAAGGGTCTTGATACACTGATTGCCAACGAGACGGGTGTCCCGTGTTTCAAGGCCGAGGATCCTCTGAACTGCGTCTGCCTTGGGGCTGGCATGTATTTCGAGCACATGAAGAGCAAGAACAACAGCCGAAACATCTATAACTCAATGAACGCCTGACCAGTTCTCACCGTCGTTGCATATGGACATCCGAGGTTTTCTAAAGCTTCATGCCACTCTGGTTGTATTCGTCATCATTGTGTCCGTATCGTCGGTGTCGCTCCTCTTTTCTTCGTCGGGTTTTGCGGGTCAGGGGAGTTCGTTACTCGGCATGCTCCAGAGCAGTGTCAGCTCGGTGGGGCGTTTTTTCACCGAGACCGTCGATTCGGTCAGACAACTTGGACAGCTGCGTGAGGACTACGACGCGCTTCTCGAGCGGGTTCGCTCCGCTGAAGTGCTTGAACAGGACATTGAGTCGCTTCGTCGCGAGAACGAACGACTCAGGAGCGTCCTTGATTTCTCGGAGTCGTTTCGTTACGAGCATATTCCTGCACGTATCGTGGGGCGGGATCCGCAGAGTCTTTTTGCGACAATTACCATTAACCGTGGATCGCAGCACGGAATACAGCGGGATTCGCCTGTTGTAGCCGTGCAGGAAGGGCTCGAATCGCTCGTCGGACGAGTCGTTGAGGTCGGCGCCTTCAGTTCACGTGTGAAGCCTGTGACACAGCCGGGATCGTTCGTCTCGGCAATGATCGCCGAATCCCGCCATCAGGGACTGGCTGCCGGCACGGGTTCCGGAGTCTACGGTGTCGAGTTACGACATATCCCTCAGTCGGCGGCAGATGATATCGTGCATGGTGCGACCGTGGTAACCAGCGGTCTGCAATCGCTCTATCCGCAGGGGATACTCATTGGCAGAGTCCAGGGAATACAGTCGCATCCTTTCGAGCCGACACTGCAGTTACCGGTACGACCCTTTGTGGATATGAGTCGCCTTGAATACCTTTTTGTGATTCAGCCTGAGGGTAGCCGGATATGATTGCCTATCTAGGTGGTATTCTTCTGATCGCCGGCGTGGCGGTCATTCAGACGAACCTGCTTCATGGCATTGCGATCATGTCAGTCAGGCCTGATCTCCTGTTGATTTTAATTACCTTCATTGCCAACAAGAATGGACCTGGTGTGGGCCAGGGTGCCGGTGCGTTTTCCGGAATTCTCCAGGATCTTCTGAGTCTTGCACCTCTGGGATTCTATACCCTTGTAAACACGGTCATCGGGTTCCTGTATGGGTTCAGCAAAGGGAATGTCTTTCTTGACGGTCTGATCTTTCCGATGATGCTGGTGGCTCTTGCCACGCTGCTGAAAGGATTGCTCTTTACCGTTGTCGCCTTTGTGTTCGGCATTGAGGGCGTTGTTTCGACGGTCTTTTCGACTGCATTTCTTGTCGAGATTCTGTACAATGCTTTGCTTGCTCCCGTCCTGTATGGGATCATGGGTCGAATGCGGTGGCTTATGCTCGATTACCGTGAACGGAACTACTGAGCTGTCTGGAGTGGAACGTGTCTGGTTACCTGGGTAAAGCTGGAAACAATGTCTCGAAGCTCGGATTGCTTCTCATAGGATCATCGATAGGGGCCCTGGTGGTTCTGTATCTGGTGCAGATCTTCACGATGCAGATTGTGGACGGCTCTGATTACGCTTTGCGGGCTCAGGAAGTCACTCGACGAAGTTCGGTCCTTCCCGCCCGGCGCGGCGACATCCTTGACCGTCACGGACGTCCGCTTGCGACAAACATGGATTCCTACGTCGTTTCGATCAATCCGTCGGAAGTACCGTCCGACCGATTTGGAGCGATGTTCGAACGACTCTCGTGGCTCCTTGACGTGTCGACCGAGCAACTGCACCAGCGCGTGCCAATGAATATTCGTGGACAGTTTCGCGAGATTCCCCTGCGATCCGGGGTGGGCTTTGAGACGATAATTCAGATTGCCGAACGCAGCGATCAGTTTCCCGGCATTTCCTGGAGGAATGATCCCCGTCGTTACTATCCCGATGGCGAACTGTTCAGTCATATCCTTGGATACGTCGGCGAGATCACGTCTGGCGAGCTGCAGATTCTATTCAATCGAGGCTATAACCCCGGAAGCATCATCGGAAAGACCGGGCTTGAACAGCAATACGACATGGTACTCAGGGGGCGCGAAGGACGGAGAACCCGGAACGTCGATGTCCTGGGACGCGAGATCGAAGGTGTTTTTGACGTGACGCCGCCGGTACCGGGCCACGATGTGATACTCACTGTTGATCGGGACATTCAGAGGCTTGCTGCCAACGCGCTTGGTCAGCGCAGCGGCGCGGTCGTGGTCCTGCAGGTCGCGACCGGAGAGGTCCTCGCGATGTACAGTTATCCCGGATACGATGCGAATCGATTCATGTACGGAGCCGGAACCGCGATCTTTAACAGTCTGTCCCGCGATACCCGATCACCCTTTCTCAACCGGGCGACACAGCTTGAGGCACCTGCAGCATCGACATTCAAGATCATCATGGCGACTGCAGCTCTCGAAGAAGAGCTTATTACACCGGATACCATAATCAACACCCGAGGCGCGTATCGCGCTGGTAACCAGTTGTTCAGGGAATGGGGCATAGCCATGCGGCCTCAGGGCTTTGGTCCTCTTGATGTCTACGGTGCCCTCGCAAACTCATCGAACTACTTTTTTTATACGCTCGGGAACGAGTATCTCGGGGCGGATCGCATCGGCAACTACGCGAGAATGTTTGGCCTTGGAGAGCGGTCGGGCATCGATATCCCGGGAGAGCGACCGGGTTTGATTCCTTCACCGACCTGGAAGGAACGCACCTTCGGTGAGCCCTGGGTCGGTGGTGATACGGTCAACATGAGTATAGGGCAGGGGTTCACGGCTGTGACTCCTGTACAAATGACGAATGTCATGGCAATGGTCGCGAACCGTGGGACCGTATATCGGCCGCACCTCGTGCAGCAGGTGAGAAATCCTGTGACAGGTCAGATCGTTGAGCAGGTACAGCCGGAGATTCTTCGCAGTGCTCCGATTCGTGAGTCAACATTTCTGCATGTCGAGGAAGGACTTCGGCGAGCCGTTACGATAGGGACCGCGCGTGGAACCGTCATAACACGTGCGGTCGACAGTGTCGGAAAAACCGGAACCGGGGAGGTCGGACGGGACGACCAGTGGCACAGCTGGTATGTCGCGTACGGTCCGCACGAACCGGAGGACCGGATGGATCAGGTCGCGGTTGTGGTTCTCGTCGATGCCGATAACGAGTACGATTTCTGGTCGCCGAAAGCGGCGAACATAATTCTCCAGGGAATCTTTGCCGGGCAGACGTACGAAGAGGCGGTAAGAACAATGCGACCGTGGTATCTGCCGTGGTGGGAGTTCTAGTCGCGTATCTTTTTCGCGTTCTGCCAGTGTTCCTCCATCGCGTGCAGATTTTCTGGTGACATCTCCTGACCGCCACGAATCATCTCGCGTTCAACGTGTCGGAACCGAGTGGAGAAACGACGGTTGGTTGCGCGAAGGGCGTCATCGGCGCTTATTCCCAGGTGTCGCGAGAGATTGACTACAGAGAACAGCAGATCGCCAATTTCGTCCGTTGCACCCTGTCTGTTGACCCTGTCTGCTGACACTTCGGCTTCAAGTTCTGCAATTTCTTCACGAATCTTATCGAGTGGTCCATCGATCCCCGGCCAGTCGAAACCGGCTTTTGCTGCCTTTTTCTGCAGTTTCTGCGAGCGCAGGAGCGGCGACATGTTCACGGGAACGCTGTCGAGAGCTGAATCGCCTGATTCCCGGCCTTCGACGTGTTTCTTGATTTCGGCCCATCGTGTTTTAACGTCACCGGAGTTGCCTGCCGCCTCGTCGCCGAACACGTGAGGATGCCTTCTTATTAGCTTCGCGTACAGTTCAGTCATGACGTCCTCAAACCGGAAGCTTCCAGCGTCTTCAGCGATCTGTGACATAAGCAGAACAATGAGGAGAACGTCACCGAGCTCTTCCTTTGTATGATCACTGTCGCCATGATCGATCGCATCGGCTGCTTCGAAGGACTCTTCGAGCAGGGATGCCTTGAGACTCTCGAGCGTCTGTTCGCGATCCCAGGGGCAGCCTGTCGGGCTGCGGAGTACGCGAATGACGTTTCTCAGCGCCTCCATGCGCGATGCAGTCGTAGAGGGACCTGAAACTAAAGAGTAGACAGAATGTTTATTATCAGAAGTCCGAGGTGTATTGTTATTCGTGTTCATGGGTATCGCTTTTTAGTTTCGTCGTCGCGCCGAGTGCCATGAGCAGCACCGTGCCGGTAATGACTGCCGGAAACAGATTTACCCCGGCGACATTCTGCAGGGTCTGTATTATGTGGCTGAACGCTGTTTCGATGACTCCGCCAAGAAATGAACCGACGACGGCGATAAACAGCGCTACGGGTGCGCCTCCGGGTACAGAACCGCGAAATACGTAGAGATATACGATTGCGACAAACAGTCCTGTCGCGAGATAGATAAGTGCTGTTGTTAAAACCTGCGTGTGCATATGCGGTGACTTCCTTTTCTCCGTTGATTATAGTCTGAATTCTACGAGTCGTACGGCCTCGATGCTTCGAACCGGTGATAAGGTGTTGACGTCAAATGCCTGGCCTATGGCAAAAATGACTATGGAAACAGCCGTTTCCCCATCGTATTCGCTGTCAACATCTGCGTGTGGTGTGACACCGTCATCCTCGAAATAGCGTGGCTCGGTGGTACTGTCAAAGCGTCGTCGGGATAACGATCGACCGAAATCGTCAGGATCGGCTGATATCGTTCGAATCAGGCGATATTCTTCCGGTGAGGTATCCCGTTGAATCTGCAGGTTGGGATTTCCTGTGCGATTAATCGCGGGAAGAAAGTCGAGCAGAAAAACGACGTCTTCGTCAGTTGGATTTCTGACCCGTGCGATTACACCCGGTCTTGTTACATCCGGGTCTTCGAGTTGAAATCTCCTGAATCCACGATTGTTGAGCGTGGAAAACGGATCGCTGCTTCCCGAAACCGCGTTTTCATCGGCCTGCTTTCTGGATTGCTGATCAGAGCTTTCTCCGTATATCTTGTAATACAGCTCGTATCCCTGAAACCCGTTAAAACCATTCGGATCTAAACGATGCTCGAATCGCACAGAGCTGAGAGTCGTTTCCAGAACACGCGGAGGAGCGACAATGCGAACGCCGGTCAACAGACCGCATGCGGTCAAGTTCAGAAGCAGCAGCGCCGGTAACACCGCTGTGCGCACCGGTCTCACGTAAATGGAGAAGAATCGGTGGGCTGCGAAACTCCGCACGTACTCTGAGCTCCTCCCCTGCACCACTCTATTGTGACTCAACCATGTCCAGAAGCTCATAAATCAATACGGGACGGTTCTTGCCTTTCACCCGAATATTGTCGAGCTCTCGAGCAATGACACTGTCCTTGACGAGACCGTAGGTGTACTCGCTCATAATGCAGGTCGTGCGATACTGTTTGTTTGTCCCTTCAAGACGTGCGCCAAGATTTACGTTGTCGCCCATGAGCGTGTAATTCAGACGTCCGGGAGAACCCATGTTCCCAACGGTCATTATACCGGAGTTTATGCCGATCCCGATGTGTATACGACGGTCGGGCTCCCAGTTTTCGTTCAGCTCATTTAATTTCTCGATCTGCTTAAGCGCACACCGACACGCGAACAGGGCGTGCTGTTCCTGTGGTAGAGGTGCTCCCCAGAAGCACATTATTTCGTCTCCAACGTACTTATCGAGAGTGCCCTCAAATTCAAGGATGGTATCAGTCATTGCAGTGAGGTAAACGTTCAGGTGATTGACGAGCTCCTGAGGCGTCATGCTTTCGGAAAGCGTCGTAAACCCCCGAATATCGCTGAACATGACCGTGAGTTCCTTGTCGACACCGCCAAGTTCGGGCGGATTGTTGAGAATTTCGCTGACAACGTGGGGGCTCACGTACTTACCGAACATCTCGCGGAGCCTCCGTTTATCGCGTTCCTCCGTCGCTACGCGGTAGACGACAACTGACAGAAAACTCAGGGAGGCTGAGCTGACCGGCATAACATAGTCGACAACGAGGCCCCGGGAATCGAACAGGTACAGATTATTCAGAATAAAATATCCGGCGATTCCAACGATCAGCATTGCGAGTGCCCAGCCGGTCGGAAGCCGTGACGTCGCAAGGGCTATGATCAGCGCAGCGAGCAGAAGAAACAGGTTGTTCATCCAGGCGGGGGCATACCGCAGAAAATTGCCCATGAGAATGGTGTTCAGGGCGTTGGCGTGGACTTCAATTCCGTACATGAGTCCGAATGGTGTTGTCAGTTCGTCTGCAGCCATTCCGGGGGCAAAAGCACCAACCATGACAATAGAGTTGGGAACGGCTCGTGTTCGTGGCCAGGTATCCGGATTCGGACCCGGAGGGTTTGCAGCGTAGCCGGCATAACTCCGTACGGGAAAGGTCTGGTACTCACCGCGCGTAGCGCTCGATCGGGGTCCCATGAAGTTGATGGTCATGTTTCCGTTTTTGTCGATCGGAATTCGCACGTCGGTGACTTCGCGGTACCGTGCTTCCTGTACGATTTCACCGTCATTGTTTCGTCGCTCGGGTCGTTCGACGACGCGGTACGGTTCCAGGGTGTCTGTTTCGGTATTGTAGACTCGAGGCTCCGGTATACGGATGTACTCTCCAAAGTGTACTTCCACTTCTTCGGGTGTTCTGTGCCAGTATTGCAGCGCGAGTGCGAGGGTAATAGCCGGTACGAACTCATCCTGATACACGCGAACCAGGAACACCTCATCTTCGCTTCCGTCATCGAGCTCGATGCGCCTCGGTGGAGCGTTCGCCTGCATCTCGGTTGTCAGTGCGGCGAGAGATTCTTCGGTAACCGGAAGGCGTATCTGATGCTCGCGTCCCGAGCGGTCAATCCACGCGAGGCGCTGAAACAGCGATTCGTCGATAATGTCTATCCCGGGTTCCAGGTCTTCAAGAAAAAGAAACCCCAGCAGCTCCGACGATTTTGCAACGAGAGCCTGACGTCTGAAAACCTCGTCAACATCCGGTGAGAAGTTCGCGTGACCGAAACCGCCAGATGCTGCGCCGAATGGCTGCAGTGGCGGTTGCAGGCCCTCATTTCCCGGCACGTCCTGCCAGTTTCCGCGTATATTCCCGAAACGGCCCTGCCGCTCGAACAATACGTCGTGTCTGGTAAAAAGCTCATCTTCCAGGCCAGACGGTGGTGGCGTCGCCTCAAGCACTGTCTCGAGAAACACCCGCCCGTTTTCCTGCATTGCATTCACGAGAAGCGCGTCGTTAAAGGCATCCGAAACCGGTTCGATAAAGAAGAAGTCAAGAAAGACAGAGCTCTCCCGCTGAGTCTGGTCGGCAATCCTTCCGAAAGAGTTTACAAGATCCGCATGTCTGGCTCTGGGAAACGGCCAGTTGCCGAAACGCTGAAGAGCATTGAAGTCGACACCGACAATCAGAATATCGGAGGAAATATTCGGGTTCTGTTCTGCAAGGATGACACCTTCCTCGAGACGCGTCGTGCCGGTAAGTTGTCGCAGGTTGAAGTGAAAATCAAGCACTGCGAGTTCAAGACGTTCGGGGATAACGGGGAATAACGTTGAAAGTGACAACAGAAAAACAAAGACAAGAATCCCGAGGACAGGTCCAAAGTTTTTTGTCTCAAGAGCACGGTTGAATCTTCTACTCTTTCGTTTGACACCCTGAACCTGCTGATCACTCATGATCCCCCCTTTCTGTGCTCTGAACGGCACTGTCGCAGCTACATATATACCCTATATCGGCACGTTCATCCTACCGCCTGTAACTGATCAGGGAGCGACAGTCGTCAATGCAAGGAGACGGTTCCTTGCAAGACTCGTCCAGTCACTTTGTGGAAACTCGTTGACCACGCGTTCGTAGTATTCGCGTGCGCCGTCGGGGTCCTGTTCTGCGGTCTCGGTCAGACGACCTATTGAGAACAGAGCACGCGCTTCCAGAGGATTTGCCGAGGGTCGAAGTTCGAGCAGCCGCCGATAGGCCGTGAGCGCCGAATCCGCGTTTCCCTGTTCTTCGTATGCGGTGGCCTGATTTGCACGTGCAATGATTGCAAGGTGGCTATCCGTAAAACGATCTGCCAGGCGGCCGAACGCTTCGGCTGCTTCGCCGTAGTCCTCCCGATCCATACTGATAATTCCCATCAGGAACAGCGAGCGCTGCGCTGCATAGGTGCGCGGATGGCTGTCGGCGATGTCTGCCAGCTCGATCAGAAGCTCAGTGTCGACCGCGTCCTGCTCTTCACCCGAAAGCTCCTGACGTTCGTCGACGCGGGTCTGTGCCGCCTCCAGACGCACCAGAGCCTCTTCGGCACGACGACCGCTGACCTCCGCGTAGATTGCGAAGCCTGCAATGCCGAGCAGAGCTATAATCGCGACACACAGTATTGCGACGCGGTTTCTCTGTAGAAAGCCGCTTAAGCTGTCTACAAACCGTTCGCGGGTACTTCGTTCATCATTCTTTTTTTCCATCGTAATGGTTTACTCCTTCGATCTCACTCTGAACGCGAAATGTCCAGCTCTTTAACGAGCCGTGACAGATACGTCCGCTGTATTCCCAGTTGTCGTGCTGCAACGGTCTGATTCCACTCGCAGCGTCCCAGAGTAGCACGCAGATACTGCTTTTTGAACATATTCACCGCATCTTTAAGGCTGTTTCCCTCGTACCGTGCTCCATCGCTCTGTCCTCGTTGCAGGACAAGATCATCTGGCGATATCTCGTCGCCACGAGAGATAACGACTGCACGCTCCACGGCATTCTCCAGCTCACGAACGTTCCCCGGCCAGGAATACGACAGAAGCTGCTCCATCGCCTCGTCAGAGAATCCACGAATCTGCTTTTTCGTTTCGTGGTTCAGTCTTTTGAGAAAGAAATGTGCAAGCTCCGGTATGTCTTCGGGTCGGGATCGCAGCGGAGGAATATAGAGGGGCAGAACATTCAGTCTGTAATACAGGTCCCGGCGGAATCTACCCTCTGATACCTCTTCCTCGATATCACGATTCGTCGCGGCGACAATGCGTACATCGACACTGATCGGCTCACTCGCTCCGACTTTTTCGAAGGTGCGTTCCTGCAGTACCCGCAGGAGCTTTGCCTGCAGCGCAAGTGGAAGCTCACCGATCTCATCGAGAAAGATCGTGCCGCCATCGGCAAGCTCGAAACGTCCTATCCGATCCCTGTTCGCGTCAGTAAAAGCCCCCTTGACGTGTCCGAAGAGTTCGCTTTCAAGAAGCGACTCAGGCAGGGCGGCACAGTTAACGCGGACGAAAGCCCTGTCCGCCCTGCGGGAGTTGAGGTGCAACTGCTCGGCAAAAAGTTCTTTCCCGACCCCGCTTTCACCGAGAATGAGTACCGAAGAATCTGTCGGAGCTACCCGTTTGACGAGGTCAATCTTTTCGAGCATTGCAGGACTCATCGCGACAAGGGTGTGGTACCCCTTTGACTCGGTTACCTGCACGCTCAGTAGATCGATCTGCTCACGAGCTTTCTGGAACGATCGTGCGTTCTGTATTGCCAGTGCTGCCTGATTGGCGAAGATCTCAAGCCACCAGAGGTCGCTTTCGGTAAAATCTTTCCCTTCTTTCTTGTTCAGTATTTCAAGAACGCCGACGCATCTGTCGCGAATACGCATCGGTGCGGCAAGAATGTTTCTCGTGGAAAAACCAACGGCCTTACTTATGTTCGAGAAGAAACGCTGATCGCTTTCAACGTCGTTGACGATGAGGCTGCGGTTTTTTTCGACCACCCAACCGGCTATACCTTCGCCCGGGTTGAGGCTGAAGCGCTGCACCTCAGGACCTTTCGATCCGAGTGCGACTTCAAAGTAAAGTTTATTATCGTCGGGGTTTATGAGAAGCAGTGAACTCGCCTCACCTTCTGTGAGACGAGTCGCCGACTCCACGATGCGTGTGAGTAAGGCATTTGCATCGCTGTAGTCGCTGTTTATGAGAGTGTTAATCTCAATTAGCGTATCCAGCCGTCGAAGATCAACGTTTTCTGCGAGCATGTGTTGTATCCACGACTCCGAACGCCCGTAAGTATTGCTACCTAGTTGGCGTCCTTATCTTTCAGAATGTCACCAAGCGTGATGGTAGAACTGTCGTCATCTTCTTCATGAATGTACTTGTCAAGCTCCTGCCGCTGTTCAAGACGTTCAAGCTCCCGCACGGAAAGTCCAAGTTTCTGCTTGGCGGTATTCAGTTCAATAACGACCGCCCGAACGTAGTCGCCTACGCTGATTTTCTTGATGGCGTCTTCGTATGACTCCTGCCGTGGATCAACCAGTGCGGCCTTGTGTATGAGTCCTTCGATGCCGCCCTGTACTCTCAGGAAAACTCCGAAATCGGTAATATTGGTGACTTCACCCTCAATGACCGTGTGCTCGGGATACGCTTTCTTCAGGCTGTCCCAGGGATCCTCCGAAAGCTGCTTGATACCAAGGCGTACGTTCCGGTTCTTCGAATCGCTGCGGATGACCATGCATTCTATTTCTTCTCCTTCCTGGAGAATAGCGCTGGGATGCTTGTACCGCTTGGTCCAGCTCAGATCGTCAACGTGAAGGAATCCGTCAATACCTTCTTCAAGCTCAACGAAAGCACCGCTGTTGGTAAGCTTCTTGATCGGGCGGATCAGACGCAGGCCCTCAGGATACATGTGTTCGATGTGATCCCAGGGATTCGGCATCGCCTGCTTGACGCCGAGGCTGACCTTACCTTCCTGCAGATCGTAGGCGAGAATCTTGACTTCGACTTCCTGTCCGACTTCAAGGACTTCCTTGGGATGGTTGATGCGACGCGTCCAGGAAAGCTCCGAGATATGAGCAAGTCCTTCGATACCTTCTTCGAGTTCTATGAAGGCACCGAAATCGGTCAGTTTTGTGACATGTCCGACGACGATATCTCCCTCGCCATATTTCTGTTCAAACTGATTCCAGGGATCGTCGCTCATGTGCCTGAGCGAAAGGTTGATCTTTTTCGCCTCGGGATCCATACGGATGACCTTCAGCTCGATCTTGTCGCCTTTCTTGACGTAGTCCTTCGGTCGGGTCACGTGGCCCCAGCTCATGTCGTTAATGTGCAGGAGCCCGTCGAATCCACCGAGATCAACGAAAGCACCGAAACTCGTAAAGCTCTTGATTGTACCTTCGACTACATCGCCAATGCTGACCTTCTCGAAGAACTCACTACGGTTCTTTTCAACGGTCTCCTCGAGCCAGTCCCGGCGACTGAGGACGATGTTGACACGATTGTCACTGTACAGCCGCTCTATATAAAAGAAGGTATCCATACCTTCGTACTCTTCCGGATTGTTTATCCGGTGGAGATCCATCTTGGAGATGGGATTGAAAGCACGTACATCATGCCCGAGATCAATCTCAAAGCCACCCTTGATGGCGCGTTTCACACGTCCGGGAACCGCCCTGTTTTCGGCTGCGGCCTCTTTCATTGTCTTCCAGAAAACCCGCTCGTCGGCTTTCTTCTTGGATACAATGACCTCGCCGGATCGGCTTTCCTTGTTTACAAGTACAACTTCAACCGTGTCTCCGACCTTCGGCAGATCCCGGAACTCAGAGATGTCAATCTTGCCTTCCGACTTATAGCCGACGTCGACGAAGACCTGTTCTGGTCCGACCTCGATGACGATTCCGTCGACGAGTTGCCCTTCTTCGAGCTGGTCGAGATGGTCAAGATACTGTTCCTGAAGTTGTTCCTGAAGCGGCGCGCTCGCGCCTTGACTAGACTGACTATCGCTCATGTTTATATACTTTTCCTGAAGATTCGAGATGTCTGTGGATAATGCTCAATACCTTGTCACAAACTTGATCTATGGTCAAGTCCGAGGTGTCGATATATGTGGCATCCTCGGACTGTGTGAGACTGCCAACTGCCTTGTTCCGGTCAATTTCATCGCGCTCCGCGATCGTTCGGTATATCTCCTCGTATGTGAGCTCACTGGTTCCCTGCTCGTGGCGACGGGTGGCCCGCGCTTCCAGGGATGCATCGAGGAACAGTTTGACCTCTGCATCCGGAAAGACAACGGTCGTAATGTCCCTGCCTTCTACTACGACATTGTTGTGTTCAGCGATCTCGCGAAGTTTTGTGTTGACGTACTGTCGCACTTCGGGAACCGATGAATGGTGTGGCACCCAGCGATCGACGTCGTCATCGTGCAGCCGGTCGGACACCGTTTCGCCGTTCAGTATGATTTTGGTACCCTTTACCCGGATGTCCATTTCTCCGAGCATCGCAGTTATACGCTCGGTATGCTCAGTGATACCTTTTCCGAGCGCGTACAGAGTCACTGCACGATACAACCGTCCCGAGTTGACGTAGGCAAAAGCAAGGTCTTCGGCACAACGCCGCGCAATCGTACTTTTTCCGCTTCCGGCGGGACCATCAACTGCAATAATCATTCTTTCTTCCCCCGTCTGACTCTGACCTGTCGCCGTTTTGTCTTCGTTTCGGCCGGAGTTGTTGCTGACGGTACATCGCTGTCAGATACAGCACCCGAATTCTTCATGAACCACTGAATTTCCTGTTTCGTAAGGGGTCTGAAGCGCCCCGGCGCCATGCGAAACAGTTTGACCGGACCAATTCGGACACGATGTACGCGTTTCACTCCGAATCGGTAGTGGTTGAAAACGGTGCGAATCTCCCGGTTTTTGCCCTCAAGCAACGTGACGCGTACACTTCGTGATCCGGCCCGCTCCCAGGTAGTGAATCGGTACTGCACGCCTTCGATATTCAGACCTCGCACACAGGATTCAAGAAACTCGTCGGTGACAGGCTTTCGCGTCTGAACAATGTATTCCTTCTCAACCGCATTCGAGGGGTGTGATACCGCTTGTGCGAAATCACCGTCATTCGTGACGAAGATCAGACCGGAACTGTTGAAGTCGAGCCTTCCGACGGTGTAAAGACGCATTCCGTATCGGGACTGCAACAGTTCCACGGCGAGAGGTCGCCCTTCCGGATCGCTTTGTGCACAGAGATACCCGGGCGGTTTATGCAGAGCGAGGTAGATGCTTTTTTTCGTGCGGTAAACCTGTTTACCGTCGACCTTGACCACATCGTCATCCGATACCTGAACACCGTGCCGGGATATCATTTCTCCGTTCACGCTGACACGGAGGTCGTCGATGATCGTTTCGCAGGCCCTTCGTGAGCCGAGTCCTGCCTGCGCAAGAAATACCTGTAAGCGCATTGTGTTTTCCGAATCGTTATTCCTGTCCATCGAGTTCAAACCTCCTTCGATCAGCCTCGTCGAGTTTCGGGAGCTCTGAGATACTCGACAATCGAAATACCTTCAGAAAGTTCCTTGTTGTTCCATACTGCACCGGTTTGCCCGGTGCATCCTTGCGTCCGACTTCCTGAATGAGTTCACGCTGCAGCAGCAGACGCATCATGTTGTCTGCCTGTACGCCCCTGATATTTTCGACCTCAGCCCGGGTTACCGGCTGTGAGTACGCGATAATGCTGAGCGTCTCGAGGGCTGCCTTGCTGAGTTTGTTATCGTTCTTCTTACCATAGCGTGTTCTCAGCTGCTCCCAGAGGTGGCGTTTCGGCGTCAGGAGCCAGCCCCCTCCGATTTCAAGGAGTTCGAGTCCGTACTCTTCGCCCGCAAGTCGCTCCTTGAGAGACTCCAGACAGGCTTCGACCACATTTCGTGAAAGCCCGCTGATCCGTGCCAGCGTTGCCGTGTCCTGAGGTTCGCTCTCGAGAAAGAGGATTGCCTCTATGAGCGCCGATTCAGTCTTCAGTTCCATCCGTGTATTCCTGTGAAGCCTTTACGATCGAACGTCGTATTCGGATATCTCCGAACATCCTGTTCTGGTACATTGAGATTCGTCGTTCCTTTACCGATTCAAGAATAGCCAGAAATGCACAGACGACATCAAGAAGCGAGTCCGGACGGATGATCAGATCGGTAAACAGGAACTCCTCTCTGGTGTCGAGCAGTTCGTTTATGAGCGTAACCTTCTCGTTTATGGATACTTCTTCGTACAGATCAATAATCCGTTCAGGCGTCAGATTCGTCATGAGGTGCGAAAAAGTCTGAAGCAGATCCCAGACGTCGAGTTCTTCCCACATCTCCTCGTCATCGAGAAAATCGAGGGTGCGCTGCTTTTTCTTCCGCTCAATAGACCATTCGGCATGCTCTTCCTGGTCTTTCATGAGGTCGGTCAGTTTCCGGTATTTCTGGTACTCGATGAGTCGGTCAACAAGCTCCTGTCGCGGGTCATCGACCTCGTCTTCGAGATCAGATTCAACAGGAAGCAGCATTCGTGACTTTATGTAGAGTAAGGTACTGGCAAGAACATAGAACTCGGTAATGTTGTCGAGGTCGACTTTTGTCGAGTACTCAAGGTACGAGAGATACTGTTCGGTTATCTGTGAGATAGGAATATCGTATATGTTGACTTCCGACCTGCGTATCAGGAAGAGCAGCAGATCAAGCGGCCCTTCGAAGTCTCCGAGCTTGAAACGCTGCGCGTCAGATGCCTGCGGCTGGTCTGAGGAACCGGTCGCCTCGTCCTGTTCTATAGTTTCCATCTGCAGCGGCTCCTGACCTGACCATGTGGGGGGAGGTCGATTATATCGGCGCGCTGCCGTATTCGTAAATACCCGCCGCCGGCAGCTCATCTGCGAAGGACGCGAAGCTTCGTCCGCTGACCGGATCCCTGATGTCCGGACGCACTTCGATCATAGGATCGAGGGCGAATCTGCGCTGGTACATGCGGGGATGCGGTATCGTCAGAATATCGGATTCGAGAATGCAGTCGCCGAACAGAAGAATGTCCAGGTCCAGCGTACGGGGGCCGAACCGCGGGCCGTCGCCCCTGACCCTCCCACCGGAGCGTTCAATTTCCTGCATGCAGGCAAGAAGGTCTTCAGGGCTTCCGCTCCATCGGCCGATCAGAACCGCGTTCAGGAAGTCCGGCTGATCAGCATATCCAACCGGTGTAGTCGAGTACAGACTGGACACGACGTTAACAGGCATGTGCCTGCCGAGTTCCCTGCACGCCCGGACTATATTCTGCCGCCTGTCACCAAGATTCGAGCCAAGACCGATAACTACCTCATCGGTCGCGAGGAGGCTTCTGAACCCGGAGCTGTGCTCAGAACAACTCGTCATCGGATATCGCGCTTTCCGATTCCGCCGCTACCGGTGCGGATGTCTTTGCCGGGGACTTTGAACCCGTCTTCTTCTCAGGGTCGGCACCGACGTCCGCCTGAGGCTTTTCGTCCTGCTCGGGTTTCGCTTTCAGATGAGCAAACATGATGTCTCGAAGCGAAGCCTCAAGACGAACGGCGATATCGGTGTTTTCCTCGAGGAACTGTTTGGCGTTATCCCGTCCCTGCCCTATTCTGTCTTCGCCATAACTGTACCAGCTTCCACTTTTTGCGATCAGATCGTGTTTCAGAGCCGCGTCCAGCAGACTTCCGCTCTCCGACAGACCTTTGCCGAATATAATCTCCAGTTCGCACTTCCGGAACGGAGAGGCCACTTTGTTCTTGACGACTTTGACCCGAACCTTGTTTCCGATTGCATCTTCGGAACCTTTCGAGATGGTCTCGATCTTCCGCACTTCAAGGCGAACGGAGGAATAGAACTTCAGTGCCTTTCCGCCGGTTGTCGTTTCCGGGTTTCCGAACATAACACCGATCTTCATTCGAATCTGGTTGATAAAAATCAGACAGGTTCCTGATTTATTGATAGTACCAGTAAGCTTACGCAACGCCTGACTCATGAGGCGGGCCTGGAGCCCCATGTGGCTGTCACCCATGTCCCCGTCGATCTCGGCCTGCGGGGTCAACGCGGCTACCGAGTCAACGACAATGATGTCGACTGCACCCGAACGGACAAGGCTTTCGGTGATTTCCAGGGCCTGCTCACCGGTATCCGGCTGACTCACCCAGAGCTCGTCGATATTTACGCCAAGGTTCCGGGCGTAACTCGGATCGAGTGCGTGCTCGGCATCGACGAAGGCGGCAATGCCACCGGTTTTCTGCGCCTGTGCGATAGCGTGGAGTGCAAGCGTTGTCTTTCCTGAACTCTCCGGTCCATAGATCTCGATAACGCGTCCCCGCGGATAGCCCCCGAGGCCAAGCGCCTCGTCAAGCATTATCGCTCCTGACGGTATCGTACCGATGCCGATACCCTGCACACCGGTTCCAAGCTTCATGAGCGAGCCCTTTCCGAACTGCTTTTCGATCTGCAGTCGTGCGGCCTCGATCGCGCGCTGTTTCTCCTCGCCTGTATTCTGCTTTTCGGTGACAGGCGTCGTCGACTCTTTCTTAGCCATATAAACCTCTTCCGTAGCTGTATTGTATGCCGTCCACGGCTGATACTATATACTACAGGGTGAAATGAACGAGCGATTGCTCTTTTCGCCATACTATCTTTCGCGTTCGTGCCGGTCAATTGCAGCGTGTGTTCTGATTACCAGTGTCCTTTTGTCAGGAGTACCGGTACATGGTTCCGACACCAGCGAAAGTTACGATGTGTATCTGCTCGCCATGTATACGACCAGCGGTGAGTTTCCTTCAGCACACGACCGGGCGTCGGCAATCGCGTCACGCGACGACCAGCGGGAGCTTGCTGAAGCACTTCGAGTTATCCGGTCCGCCAATGCGGGTCTGAGACCACACGAGCTCGAGAGTCTCGTGCGTATGCTGATTGAACGTGCCGAACGATCCATCCGGGAAGGTGCCACGATCGCTGACGAACTCGCTGCCTCACTCAATCCATTTCTTGACAGTGTTGCGACACATCCTGCCGGTCTGAGAGAGACACTCCTGCGGACAGGTTTACTGTTTCGCGACGATCCGCAATGGCGGCAGAGTCTTCAGGAGGATGGTCATCGCATCGAGCGCGAAATACGCGATCGTTCGGGAAATCTGTCCGCCGCTGAAGCAGCCGGTGTCGTTGCGTGGCTGGACGCTGCCCGCACCCTGTCGGATCCGGTTCTGCTCAGGATTACCGTCACAATCGAACAGCGCGCGCGGAACCGGTCTGTCGTCCTTGCCGCGCGAGGTACAAGAACGGAAATCGAGCGTTCGATTGACGCATCGACCACGGCCGACTAATATCGAACACAGAAACCAATGCAGTATATAGAAGCCATATGAGAGGAAATTTTGCCCTGTGTTCAACGCGGAGCATGGAAGACTACGTACAACGCGTTGCATATCAGCTTGAAACTTTTCCTGACTTCCATACCGAAGTAAAGTCAGGTAGTTACATCGGGAAACTTCGCACTCTCGTCTTTGCCGACGGTGAAATGGAAGTGGAAGTTCATTCTTCTCTGCGCGGTAAGGACGTGTTTCTGTTTGCGAATGCCGGGCGAAATGACCAGCAACTGTCGGTAGCGGACTCCAAAATGGAGCTTTACCATACGATTGATGCGCTGCGTCGGGCACAGCCGTCGCGTATTACATTGTTTGAGCCGTATTGCAGCTGCTCACGCAGTGACAGAACGACACGACGCAATTCCGTCGGTCTGTTCATGCACTACAAGACGCTCACAACGCTCGGGATCGACCATTTCATCACGTATCAGCTTCACAGCGATAAGTCGCGAACGGTGTTTGACCCGGCGGTATGCGCGATCGACGACGTCCCCGCCAACTCGCTGCTCGAAGAGTACATCAGCGATAATTTCATCAAAACAATGGAAACTCTCGAGCAGACCGTTTCGGAAGACTGGCTGTTCTGTTCCGTTGATGCAGGTGGTGAGAGTGTTGCGCGAACCTACGCCCGGGCGTTCGGCTCCCAGCTGATGATCGCGCACAAGACCCGTAACTATCACAAGGCGAACACGGTCGAGAGCATAAACATACTTTCCGATTCACCGGTACAGGGGAAAACCGTCTGGATTGTCGATGACATGATCGACACTGGCGGGTCGGTATACACCCTTGTGAAAGAGCTCAAGAAACGTGGCGTCGGGAGCATTCACATAGCGGCGATTCATCCAGTCTTCAGCGGGCCGGCCGTTTCCCGCCTGAAAGAACTGTACGACGCAGGGCTTCTCGAGAGCATCGTGTGTACCGATACCGTTTCCTGTCCTCCGGACGTTCGCGAAGCGATGCCTTTTCTGCACGTCGTCTCGAGTGCCCGGTTAAGCGCCGAAATTATCATGCGCATACACGAGGAAAAATCCCTCGCTCCATTCTTCGAGCCGTTTGATGCCTGGAATTACCTCAGTTCGATGAAACTCTTTATCTGAGGTACACGGTGTCAGAACTCACCCTCGGAGCTGAGCAGGATGGTCACGGGACCGTCGTTACTGCTTTCGACGGACATAGGACCCCCGAACACACCGGTTTCGACGTGCAGATCCTCGTTTCGAAGGGCGTTAATCAGCCGATCGAAGAGGGGGCGCGCTACATCACCGGTTGCCGCACGATTGTATGACGGGCGCCTGCCTTTACGGGCGTTCCCGTACAGGGTGAACTGCGAGACGGCCAGAACCGCTCCACCCGCGTCTCGAACGCTGCGGTTCATTACGCCCGCGTCGTCATCAAATATACGCAGGCTGGCAATCTTGCGGGCGATGTACATTACGTCTACGTCCGTATCCTCAGGTGAGATACCGACGAGCACCATGACCCCGTGTGAGATCTCGCCGGATACAACCCCTTCGAAGACAACCCGCGCGTGTGTGACTCTTGTTACGACCGCTCGCATCCCGTACTCCCGACCATCCTATCTCGCCGCTGCCTGTAAGAGTCGTATAGCGCCGCCTTCGAGGCGAAATCCTTCAGGACTTGTTGCATCTCTCCTGACTCGACCGATTATTTCGATCCCGAGCTGGGGATCGAGTCTGACTGCCCGTCTGAACTCAACCGGCACGATGGCTTCCACGGTGACGAAGTCCTCGTATCCAACGAGAAAATCGAAGGTGACCTGTTCCTCGCTGATTTCGACATTACTCGATCGTCCTCGCCATCTGACGTAGGTACCGTCGTGAAGGACGATATCAGAGCGGATATCATCCAAAGCGAAGTTGTCGGAGAAGTCGGCGAACGTCGGTGGTCGCAGATAGTTTCTCAACATAAGTGCCTGATCCTTCAGCTGCTGCGTAGCGTTCGAATTAATGATACGGTTAACTTCCCGCGCAGCCAGATTATCGCGCTCGTTGAGAAAAAAGCGTCGCAGCGAATCGAAGACCTCTCGAAGCTCGGAGTCCGAAAGAACGTAACGGGGTGTCGCATCGCGGTTGCCTGCTACCTGTTCCACCAGGCCGGTTCGTCGCGTGAGTTCCGTATGCTCACTGCCGTCACGTTCAGGCTCCTGCTGCCGTACGAGTGACAGAGCGTGTGGGCTTAGAAACACGACCGCACCCGCGAGTATCAGAACACCGGCCAGAAGTATCGCGATGCGCGCCGATGGTACCGGGACGCGACGGGTCCGGAGATCGGGATACAGTTTATGCATCTGCTCAGTCGCATCTCCGGCGTTCCCGCCTTCCCGTCCGAGGCCGTTTCTCAGCAGGGAGAGCCCTTTCAGTGCGTAGCGGTTGTCCGGATCTTCGTCGAGGATTTCGAGCCACATCTGCAGCGCTTCCGAAGTATCGCTTCGACCGAGATCGCACGCGGCGAGCGCGAGTCGCGGGGCGATCGCGTCGCTGTTTATCTGTGTTGCACGCATGAGATAGGATCGCGCACCACCCAGGTCCCCGGTCTTCAGACACGCCAGTCCGAGAAGATGGAAAAAAAACGCATTCTCCCGGTAAAGAAATATCTGTGGCTCCAGGGTGCTGATAGCTTGAGCGTACTGTTTTCTCCGGTAGTGGTGTTCGGCTGTGCGCAGGGCACCCTTCTGCTTCATTCCGTGGTATCGCTCCTCCGGAGATTATCGAGTTCCTGTCGCAGCCATTCGATCAAGAGCCGGTACTCATCGAGCTCTTCCCGTGAAGGAGCCTCATCGCGTCTCTGCAGCGTGCGCAGGTCGGAGAGCGCCTGATTCAGCTGCTCGAACGCTTCACGCGTGCGAAGCTCGTGGGCCGGTGTTTCCGTTTCCGCTGTTTCCGTCTCAGGTTCCGCAGGAGTCCCGGTTGGCGAAGGCCGAATCTGTTCATCTGCGGGAGGCAGGTCTTCGGGGGGTACGACATCCGTCCGCACGTCTTCAGCCGCATCGTCCGGTTCGCTATCGACAGCGGCGGCGTCAGCGGTCTCGACTTCTGCGTCGGTCGAGGCGACAGCGTCGGGCGGCAGTTCTTCCGGTTCATGCAGGACGTATACGATGAACTCAAGAGTAAGCGACTCGTCAGCACTCAGGGTTTGATCGTGAAACCGGATGCCGATTGCAGCGTCAGGAGCTGTCCCTGGCCCCGAGGTAAAATCGCGTGCTCGTGCGGCCTGAAACGTCCACGGACTCTGCAGCAAACGGTCGCGGTTGGAGACGGTAAACTGCGCCGGCTCCGAGCCCTCGGATGAGGAGTCTCCTTGAAGCGGCCATATGATTATCGGCAATACAGGTTCGGATTGCAGGGTTTGCCGGTTTACGAGAGCGATTATGGCGCTGGTTTCCGCATCGGGAATGAGATCTCCTTCGCGCTGAATGATACTGTCGGTGCCTGCGGCGAAGCTTGTCGCAACACGCTGTACGCTTATCGGCAGCCCGGTTCGAACAAAACCCGCGACAGTACCGTCGGCAGAATACGGTGACAGTACATAGCGCAGAGAGAACGATCGCGGCCTTCCGGACGTATTCGTGAACTCCGTCCGTACGTGTATTCGACTCAGATCAGAGGAAACGCGGTGCAGGCGACCCGCGAACTGTATCCTGAGACCCGATTCGTTCGCTGTTCCATCCGGGTTCAGAATGTCACCAAGACTGAACACCCTGTTTCCCACACGAATCTGGGCATCCGAGCGTTCGGGGTTCCAGAGCACTCCCGTTGCACGTCTTCCACTGTCGTATTCCCTGAGAACCGGCGATCCGTTGAACTGATCTATCACGAAGGTCGGCAGAGACCATGATTCAGGCGTCGTTGACGGTACGTCCTCTTCCCGTTCTCCCGAGGCGGACAGCGGTAAAAGTGTAACTGCCAGCAGGACCATGCTCATGCTGCCAAGAGCGGCGAATCGTTTCAGCGCAGCGCGCATGCCCTACTCCTGCTCCTCAAGCCAGTCGGCATATGCTCCTATGAGCATAATGACCTCTTCCTGAAGTCGCACCGCCTCGATTCTCCGTTCCAGCTCAGCCCTCATTGTTTCGACTTCCTGCCGGCCGCGTTCGGCTTCCTGTCGTGCCTGCTCCAAGGCACGTTCAGCGCGCTGCAATTCTTCAGATTCCACGCGGACCAGACCCTCACGGGTCGCCCGGTGAGCTTCCCGTTCACGCACGAGATCGTCGGCAAGTTTTACCTGCTCTTCGGCGCTGAGACGGAGCAACTCGATGAGTTCCTGTTCGCGGCGGCTCAACTCGATGATATCCCTTCGGTACCGCGCCGACTCAAATCTCGGACTCTCGGGGTAGCCCGAAAGAACCGCTGTAAACAGCATTTCCGCTTCTTCCGGACGTCCGAGAGCGAGGAGGCTCTCTCCGCTCCAGTACAGGGCATTTGCAACAAGTGGACTGTCCGGGTAGTCCTCCATAAACGCATCAAAGACACGAAGCGCCTGCTGGAAGGTGGCTTCAATGAACGCTACGCGTCCGAGCTGGTATCGTGCCTCGGGCACGAAGGTGTGGGTCGGGTCGGCAACTTCGAGATAGCGGCGGAATGTCGCTCCGGCTGTATCCGTTCGACCGGCGGCGAGAAAAGAACGCCCCGCCCAGAACAGTGCCATCCAGCTGTCTTCGCCATCGGTGACCGATGCCGCCGAGCGAAAGAGCTCGCCTGCCGTCAGAAAATCCCGGGCGTCGAAGGCGTCTACTGCCGAGTTATACGTCTCAGCGAAAGACTCGGCTGATACAGTCGCTGTTCCCGTTGCCAGAAGGAATGCAACTGCTATACATGCAGAACGTAGTCCATGCTTCATGATCGAATACACCTCTTTTAGGAATGTCGTCAGGTTCCACTCCTTTCTGAATATCCGGTCGAGCGACCTCTTTCAGGATACCCCTTCGACAATCCGCACAAGCGCTTCCGGTTGTGAGCTCGCAAAGAACGCACTTCCCGCCACCAGAATATCGGTGCCAGCTGCAAGCAGTTCGCCCGCAGTAGCGTCGTTGACACCTCCGTCACACTCGATAAGAAACGACTGCCCCCGTTCCTGTCGCAGAGAACAGGCGTTTCTGATCTTGTCTACGCAGAAGGGAATCAGAGTCTGTCCTCCGAAGCCAGGGTTTACGGTCATGACCAGAAGAACGTCGATGTCGTCCAGCAAGGGTTCAACGGTACTGATTGGCGTACCCGGTACGATCGCCAGACCGGCCTTGACCCCTCGGGCGCGAATGCGTTCGATAAGGCGATGTGAATGAACGCATGCCTCGGCGTGAAAGGTCAGATAGTTCGCACCTGCATCAATGTACATGTCAGCCGACCGTTCCGGCGCTTCGATCATGAGGTGCACGTCGAGGGACAGGTCCGAGATGGCACGAATGTCCTGAATCATCTTTGGCCCGAAGGTGAGATTCGGGACGAAGTGTCCGTCCATAATATCAAGGTGAAGTATTTCCGCGCCGCTGTTCTTCACCCGTGCGAGCTCTTCGGCGACACGGCCGAAGTCAGCAGCGAGCAGACTTGGAGCCAGTTTTGGAAAGCGAGAATTCATGCGCGAATGGTAGCATATATGCGGGTCCGAGTTCACCCCGTATCTAGCTGCGTTGACGAAGCCAAGTGAACGGGTATAATTGGATATTCGGGTTAAATTCAGAGGTCTATGTCCGCACATGATGCGATCCATCAGGGTCAGACAGTACAGGAACTCATTGAGCAGGCGCGCATGGCCGTTTCCGGGCACAGGCTTTCGGAGGCTGCGGAGCTTCTCGAGCACGCGTTAACGGTTGACTTCGATCATCCTGACCTTGTGGTCAGCTTGAAGTATGTCCGATTCTGGATGGACCGGACATCGCTGCTTGAGCAGATAGGAAGCGCATTCGAGCAGGGAGAGTTCCTGCTTGCACAATGGCATAACTTTCTGCAGTTCATTGAGCGGGTTGGTGAGGCATCGGAGCCATGGATGGCTGCGGTACGGTATCATGTATTCGGTTCGGCACTCGGGTATTACCGGGATGTCGCGGAGCAGACAGGTTCCGTTGATCCGGAGCTTCTGTTGCGACTGGGCCGTTGCGAGAAAGCGCTCGGCCATTACGACGCAGCGCTGGCCGCTCTTGAACGGGCTGGTAAGGCCCGGCGCGAAGATGCGCAGATTTTGGTGGAGCTTGCCGACTGCTATGCTCTGACCGGTGAAGCAGTTCGGGCGAAGGCTTTTTTTCGCGAAGCCTTCTTTATTTCACCGCAGAGAATTGATGTGTCGTCGCTGGAGTCCCAGATGATCTGTCGACTCATAGCGAAAGTACGGGAAGAAGGTCTGGGAGGAGCCGATCTGGCCGAATGGGTGCCCGTGTATGGGGTGCTGTACGGAGTGTTCTCGGTGAAGCGGGAGCTTCGTGCGATTGAGTACGGAAAGTTGCGGCAGAGTATTTACGCGCTTGAGCGCGAGATACACGAGATTCGCGACCCGGAAGCCGTTGACAGCGCCAAAAAGGCGCGACTGATCAACCGGTATTTCTGGCTTATTGACCACTACTCCAATACGGGTGAGGAACGAAGCAAAATCGATGAAGTCTTGTTGAAGATACGGGAGCTGAGTATGAAAATATACCAGCGCTATACAAATTAATGGTAGAAACGAAAAATGAACAAAAGTGTCATAACACGTTGGGAGAAACCGGCATGCAGCTGATTGAGCGTATTACTGAGCTACTGAACGAAGAAAAATGGACTCGGGCGACCCTGAACAACTACACGGTAGCGAACTTCAGTGATCTTGATAAGCTCATTGAACAGATTGAAGGCAAAGAGGAAGCGGATGCAGTACTCGAACTGTGTAACGAGCATCTGCACCACACGAAAAACAGCATTATTGCTCTGTACGTCTCAGGAAGGATCAAGATTCGCCGTCAGAACGTTGACGACTCAAACCTTGTTTCGCTCATTGAGATTTTCATCGACAACCATAAATGGGCCATTGTCAGATATCTGTGCGAGCGCATTCTCGATCATGGTGAGAACAAGTTCGCGCTCAGGACCCTCGCCGACAGTTACAACAACGACAATCTCGTAGACGAGATGTACGGTATCTGGGAACGCCTCATTCGCATCGACTTTGACGAGGCAGATATAGTCAAGCAGCTCGCGGAGTATAAAGAGAAGAAGGGGCTTGCTGAGGAAGCTCTCGGGTACTACAAGAAAGCACTGCATCGCTATGTCGCAAAGAAGGCCTTTTCCAATATCAAGGAAATATGGCACAAGCTGATCAAGGACTCTCTCGGTGAGACGGAGTTCTTCTTTCACGCTGAACGGAAGATCTCGCGTGCGATCAGCGATGAACGGGCAATTCAGCTCCTGGAGGATCTTTATCCGCATTTCCGACAGGCGGAAGACTATGGGACTGCGATCACGATCCTCAAACGGGTACTGACCTATGATGCGCGTAATCCCTGGGCACGGAAAGAAATAACAGAATGCTACAGGGAGCTGTACTCGCATCACAGTCACCTCGAGGAGTACATAAAACTCAGTAACCTCAATCAGAGCTGGAGAAACGTGCACGACGCGATCGCGGACTTCGAGAAACACATCTCGTTTGACGCAGGGAACTTCGTGTTTCACCGAAGCTGGGGAGTCGGGCTGATTCGCGGGATCGACGACGACGAGATCACCATAGACTTCGTGAAGCGTCGTAATCACAGTATGTCGCTGAAAATGGCCGTGAGCGCGCTCACCGTTCTGCCGAAAGACCATATATGGGTCCTGAAGACAACCCGTAAGAAAGATCGTCTGCGGAAGGAAGTCAAGAAAAATCCCGACTGGGCCCTCGAAATCATTATCCGCAGCATGAACAACGCCGCGGACATGAAAGTAATCAAATCGGAGCTGGTCCCCTCCATTCTCACCCAGGGTGAGTGGTCGAGCTGGAGCACGCGCGCCCGGGAAATTCTGAAAACAGATGAGCGATTCGGCAATGTGCCTGACAAAGTCGACAGTTACTCGATACGCGAACAGCCAATAACCCTCGAAGAAAAAATGTACAACCGCTTCAAGGCCGAGAAGGATTTTTTCGACCGCGCAAAGACGCTCTTCGAGTTCCTTCGCTACGTTGAACGGGGAGACGTCGAGGCGAGCGACACCGAATTTGTCCGTGAAATGGTGGATTACTTTACCGGGTATCTCAGATCCGTCGGTGAGGTTGACGAGCACACCTTCGCGAGCGTCCTGGTCCTTCAGCGGGTCGTCTCTGAACATCCATACCTGAACCCCGGGGTGAATCTTGCATTCGAGGACTACCTGTCTCAGGCAAGTAATATCGAAGAGGTGTTCAGAAACATAGCAAACCCGGATATCCGACGCGCATTTCTGCGCAAGCTCAGAAAGCACGACCCGGACTGGCACGAGGTTTACGTTAAAGTTTTCCCCTACCACCTCAACAAGGAAATTCTCGACGACCTCGAGGCTGCCGGAAAGAAAGATTCGATGCTGAAGATCTACCGGCAGATCACCGAAGGGTATCGGGATTACCGGGAAGCTTTCGTCTGGCTTGCGCGTCACAGTGATGAGATGAAGTGGCATGACGAAATCGGACTCGCTTATGAGAAACTTCTCATAAATCTTGTCCACATTCTCGATCTTACCTTTCGTGACATCGAGAACAGGCGCGATGTAACTGAAAACCGGCGCATCAACCGGCAGGTACAGACCTATCTGTTCAAGGAACGACGACTTGCCGAGGCGCTTGAGACTGTCGACGAAGAATCTATTCAGCGTATCTACACCCTCGTCGAAGACGTTGCGGGGCTCGATCCGACGGTGGGTCTTGATCTGAAGAACATCGTTCTCAGACGCTTTCCGGAGTTTCGTTTCTACAGCGATCAGGGACCCGAAACTGTTCATCGCGGCGGCTTTATGACCGTCGCATCGAGTTACGAAGCCAAGCAGAAAGATCTGGAACGCATACACTCTGTTGAGGTACCGAAGAACTCACAGGAAATCGCTACGGCCCGCGAGTACGGTGACCTGAAAGAAAACGCCGAGTACAAGGCTGCAAAGGAGCGACAGGAACAGCTCAATAACGAAGCTGCCCGCCTGACTGACGATCTGCAGCGGGTTACGATCGTACGACCACAGGACGTTGATTCAACGGTCATTTCGTTCGGAACGAAGGCTACGCTGCTCGACACAAAAAAGAAAGAGACCGTGATCTTCACGATCCTCGGACCCTGGGAGTCAGATCCTGACAAGGGTGTGATCAACTATCAGTCGCCCCTCGGAAAAGCACTGTACGATCACAAGGTCGGTGAACGGCTTGATTTTTCGGTGGGAGACCACGAGTACAGTTATGAGGTACAGGCAATTGAGCCGGTACTGTAGTAGACCTGTGATGTGAAGCGAGCTCAGAGTTCGTCGAGGGCCTGTTCGACTGCCCGCCGCAGCGAGGCAGGGCCCCCGCCCGTCTCGGACAGCGTTTCCAGCTCCTCGCGAAACGAGCTTATGCGGTTGAGCCGAATACCTCGTACTGCGTACGTTCGAACCGCGGTGTCCCGGTGTGACAGAAGCATCGCGTACAGGGCGTCGAGTGTTCTGTGCTCCATAGTCGAGGCGCTGCGTGCGAGCTGTTGTAGAAGCCTGAGGTCTCTGTTCGATTCTTCCATGGTAAAGAGTTCCACGAAGGCATCTGTGGTATTCCTCGCCGGCTGTTCAGCGAGCAGCTCGACGGCGAACACGCGCGATTCGTGCGGCGCTCCCTGTGACAGCATAAGTGATCTGATCGTATCCCATGCGTCTGCCGTATCAAGGTCAGCCAGACTTCGCAGCGCGCTTCGACGCACCCGATGGTCCGGGTCACGGCGAGCTACGAAGGATACCGCAGGAACGTGCGACGTGTCGCCCGAATCCCCCATACCTTCGACAGCGAGCTGACGCACACGCCAGTTGTCATCCCGAATAGCGGCAAGTAAGGCCGTGTCAAGATCATCTGCCTCAAGTGCGAGCAGCGCCGACAGCGCGTAGGCCCGCATCATGCCGTCGTCGGCAGACATCAGAGTGCGTATGTGCGGAACCGCGTCTCCGTTCCCGATTTTCCCGAGCGCGTCGACCGCGTAATAGCGGACGGTATTGGACTGGGCGCTCGATTCCGCGAGCGATATGAGCCATTCGACGGCGTCGTCGGCGGCCGGCCCAAGCTCACCGAAGGAAAGCATGATGTTTCCCCGCACCGCCACGCTTTCGCGACGGTCGAACACACGTTGCAGATCGGGTATCGATGATGCGTCACCGAGGCGGCCGAGTGCCAGGGCTGCCTCAGCTGCAACACGTTCACCTGCGAACTCGACGGCCGTTCTCAGCACATCAAGGGTTTCGTCCTCCGGTTCGGTTACCGTTCTGCTCAAGTACCGTATTGCCTCGAGTACCGTGGTCTCGGTGCGCGTGTCAAAAGCATTCACGACCGCCCGCGCCGATTCCTCGCCGCGAGGGTCCCCGATTGCCTGGAAATATGCGATCGCACGCTCGATAACACGGGATGACCGGTTCTCCGAGAGAAGCAGCACGATATCATCCGCCATGGTCTCGATTCTTTCATTCGCAAGTGTTGAGAGTAGTTCGGCGACCTGCACGTCAATACCGAAACGAAGTGTTTCGCGCCACTCCTCTTCCTGAGCACGTCTGCTTGCACGGTCTGCCTGTTCATAGCCTTCCACTTCAGCTTCGAACACCTCGGCAGCCTCGCCGGCAGCATCCTGCTGTTCGTCAGCGGTCTGGGCAGACAACACCGTTGTCGTGATGAGGAGCGTGAATGCCAGAACTGGTATCAGAGATGCAACTGGAGTTCGACCTGTGTGTACCGGGAACGTCATATATGCAATATATCGGTCAACAGGGCTGCTGTGTCCACACTTCTCAGACTTGACGCGCAATTCTGTTCCGCAGGAACACCGTGACAACCTCTATGTTCAACACCCACATGAGGGTCAGGGTTATGGCAGCGCCGCCGATTGCGGTGAATGCGACCGCCCCGATACTCGCGAAGCTTCTGCCGTCCATAAACACCGGTGGCAGAAGGTTCTTCACAACGAGCAGATACACAGCCAGGCCAAGGGCTGCAAGAAGAGTCCTCAGGACTGTTGAAACGAACGAACGCATGTCGAGTGGTCCTGCAGACCGGCGGACCTGAATCAGCAGAACGCAGAGACCGACCGTAAACGCGACCGAGTGCGCCACAGCAAGTCCGCGCACTCTAAGCCACGTCTCCTTGAGCCAGAGGCTCAGGGCTACGTCTATTGCCAGTACAATTGCGGAGGTAACAAGCGGGGTGCGAAAGTCTCCGCGTGCGTAGAAGTAGCGTTGTACGAAGGTATACGCACCAACGCTGAAAAGGCCGAGGGAATACGCGCCAAGCACGTCACCGGCGAGCAGACTGTCGGCACGCGTGAATGCGCCGCCCTGCAGGGCGGCAGCAATGGTTTCTGACCCGAAAAGTCCCAGAAATACGGCCGAGGGGACAAGGAGTCCTACCAGGTACCGGATACCGGTCTCGAGGGTCTTCCTGACCCCTTCACGGTCGTCAGAGGCTATCTGTCGACTCATTCTGGGAAAGAGAACCGTGGTAATGGACGCCGAAAAAAGGCCGAAGGGTAACTGCCAGAAGACAAGGGCGTTCTGCATGGCGGATCCACTCCCGGGATCGAGCCCCGATGCGAAACGCATGGCAATCTGCTGGTTGACGCTGTAAACACCTGCAGTCGCCATGACCGGCAGCCACTGGATGAGAATACGCCGCATATGCGGATCCTTGCCAAGGGAAAGCAGCCGGAAGCTGTATCCGAGTTTCCTGAACTGTGGAACAAGAAGCAGAAGCTGCACGAGTCCTCCGACGAGGACGCCCGCGGCCATGGCGAACACGTCGAGACGACCGGCGAATACGGCTATGCCCGTAATAACCGAAATGCTGAAGGCGAGCGGTGCGAAAGCAGGAACGAAAAAACGTTCGTGGCTGTTCAGAGTCCCTACGAGGACGGACGCGATGCTGATAAAGAGCAGGTACGGGATGATGTAGCGAAACAGCTGTACAGCCAGATCCTGCTGCTCGGGGTCACGAAAATCGAGTAGGACGCGAATAACCTGCGGTGCGAATACGATCGACAGTCCGACAACAGGCACAAGAATGAGTACCTGAAACGTCAGAAGACGCCGCACGAGGTCACGCGCGCTCCCGCCTTCGGGATCGTTCACGATGCGCTCGGATACGACCGGTATAAAGGCCGACGAAAGGGCACCTTCGGCAAGCAGTTTACGCAGATTATTGGGAATGACGAATACGAGATGTAGAACATCCGCGCGTGCCCCGGCACCAAAAATACTGCCGATGACGGCCATTTTTACGAATCCGAGAATGCGGGATGCAAAGGTCGTCAGCATTACGAGCAGCGCGCTCCTGGCGCTGCGAGCCATGCTTTCCTGTGATCCTCCGTGAGCTTCGTGAGTCGGGATGTGTTCATCCATGTGCCGCCCCCTGTGTGTAGCGTCTCAGGAAGGTCTCCTTGTACTCCGCGAACCGGCCTGCCGCGATCGACGTCCTTATCTCGCTCATCATGACTGCGAGAAAGTTCAGATTGTGGACGGTTGCGATCATCGGTGCCAGTATTTCCGACGCTTTCAGGAGGTGTCGCACGTATGCGCGTGAGTAACCTTCGGTGAAGGCGTCGGGTGTATCCGGGTCGAGCGGGCCGAAATCGTCTTTGTACCGTTCGTTCTTAAGGGCAATACGCCCATCACGGGTGAAAATCGTTCCGTTTCGCGCTATACGTGTCGGGAACACGCAATCGAACATGTCGATTCCGTTCTCGACGGCTGCGAGAATATACTCCGGTGTTCCTATACCCATAACGTACCGGGGTTTTTCGGCCGGCAGGAGCCGTGCGGTAGACGTGAGAAACTCCCGAAAGACTTCAAAGGGCTCGCCAACGGAAAGCCCCCCGATCGCGAAGCCGGGAAACGGAATGGAAGTGATTTCTTCGGCGCTCTGCCGCCGCAGATCGTGGTGGAAGTTGCCCTGCACTATACCGAACAGCAGTCCCTGATACGCGTCGTCGGTCCTGCCGTACTCTTCGTATGCGCGTCGCGCCCATGCAGAGGTCGTTTTGAGCGCGGCTTCGGCTTCCTTGCGCGGGGCGTCGAAGCCGGTGCACACATCGAGTACCATTTGCACGTCACTGCCAAAGCCTTCCTGAACTCGAACGACACGTTCAGGGGTGAGCGTATGATATGAGCCGTCAATGTGACTGCGGAAATATGCGCCTTCGTCCTTGATTTTTCGAAACGGTGCAAGCGAAAAGACCTGATACCCGCCGGAATCGGTGAGAATATTGTGAGGCCAGTTACTGAATGCGTGTAAGCCGCCGGCCTGCCGGATAATATCGAGACCCGGTCGGAGAAAGAGGTGATACGTGTTCCCGAGAATGAGGCGATATCCGAGGCGTTCGACCTCGCGATGACCAACCGCTTTGACGCTCGCGGCGGTGCCGACAGGCATGAACGCGGGCGTCTCCACGAGACCGTGAGGCAGGGAGAGCGTGCCTCTGCGCGCATGGGATCGGGGATCGGTATGAGTGATACTGAGATGGTTTTCGGTAGATGTCATGTACGGGCTCGAAACAGAGAAAAGATTGAGAGGAACAGAAACAGGAGAACCGGTCCGAATGCACCTGCTGCCGGACTCAGGTAGCCGAAGCGTGCAAAGAGACCGAATATCATGCTTGAAACGTAAAACAGAACCGAGAGTATCAAAGCTGTAAGCAGGCTCAGGAGCAGCACACTCTTTTTTACTCTACTACCGACCGCCGTGGCAAATATCGCGACAATTATCGGGGTCATGGAGAATGCATAACGGGAGAGATAGTCGGTTTCGGCCTGTCGGGATGGCAGACCCGCGTCCTGTCGCTGCTGAATAAAATCACGTGCCTCTGCCCTCGTCATTTCCTGTATGTCCTCGCTTCCGCGTCTGAAGACGTCGGGAGATACCGTATAGCGTTCGTCCGAAAAGGTCTCGTGGCGTTGTGCGGTGAGCCGACCAGACTCCCCGACAGGCTCAAAGATTACTGCATCCGTAAAGACCCAGCGGCCGTCGCTCCATCGTGCGCTACGCGCGCTGATACGCCTGAGCAGCGAACCATCGGAAGATCGCTCGATTACCGTAACCCGGTCCATGCTGTCACTGCTGCGTGCGTAGTATTCGGTAAAAAAGACCAGACGTCCGCCATCCCAGCTGACGGTTGTATTTGTCGTCGTAAATCCGGATGACCCGATCAACTGCCGCCTGAGTTCGTTTCGTGCACCCTGCGCGGGGATCGCAACCTGATCGTCGAAGAAAAAAAGGCCGGCCGCGGTACAGACTGCCACCAGGATAAGCGGAAGAACGAAGCGGCGCAGCGGACGTCCTGCACCGAATACCGCGATGAGTTCGTTGTTCGAGTACATGGAACCAAGCGTAAAACTGATGGCGAACAGGAGCGCGGGAGGTATGGAAAACACCATGGTCTGCGGAAGGAACAGCAATTGCGACCAAGCGATGACTGACGCGGGAATCTCGCGGTTCAGGTAGGTCACAATGTGCTCGAAAAGGTCGACGAGCTGAAGAATGAGTACGAAGAAAAGAAGCGAGATAAGAAAAATCGGAAGAAAGCTGCGCAGGGTCAACCTGTCAAGAATGAAGTTCACGCCCGTCGCCCCTTCAGGAACAGCAGCGCACCGGAAAGCAGCAGCAGTATATTCGGTGTCCACATGGTAAGAGAGGCCGGAATCTGTGGTTGTTGCAGCCCTATCGTCTGCCCGGCAAAGATAGCCCCCCAGTACAGAAATGACACGAACAGACCTATGCCGAAACCAACAGCCCGCGCACTCCGTCTGGTACGAATACCAACCGGGAAGGCGAAGATCATGAATGCAAGGCAGGCAACAGGAATGGAGAACTTCTTGTGGAACTCAATACGGTTGACCTGTAAGGTGCGGCTGTGAATCTGTCTGTCGCGTTCCGACTGATACCGGTTCCACACGGTCGCGAGTTCTGTTCGCGCTCGATCCGGCGTAATAGTGTCTTCGGTAAGCCTCTGTTCTATTGACTGATGCCTGATGAGCAGGTCCGATCGGGCGCGATCGGTGACCGCTCGTTGCTCCGTCCTGCGTCGGGCGAGATCTTCTTCCTGTGTGCGGACCATCGCAAGGACATCGACTGAACTCATTTCTCTCGCCGTCGGACTCTGAATAGAAAAAGCGATGTCACGAAGGAGAATGTTGTAGTTCATGATCGACGCCCGGGAGTACTCAAAATCCTCCGCGTTACCACCGACAGGATCATGCACGAAGACCTCCGAGAGTTGCAGCGATATCACGCCACTTTGGGTGCTGTCCTCCTGCAGAGTCGCCTCACCGGCGGATATGACACGTTCCCGCCCGCGTCGGCCGGTCTCGATAATCAGCAGGTTTTCTATCGTCCCACCGCTCACATCGCCCGACACCAGAAGCAGATCCTGGAACTCACGGACCGCGTAGGGCTCGAACTCGAGATCCGGGTTGGAGAGCACGAGTTCACGGTAGCGTCGAACAAGATTGAGATTACCGACCGGCAGGAAATAGTCGTTGACTATGAACGACACTGCCGTAAGCAGAATTCCGATTATGAGTACCGGTCTGAAAATTCTGCCCAGACTGACACCCGATGCCCGAAATGCGACAATCTCGTTGTCGTTGGCGAATCGGCCCATAGCCATGAGACATCCAAGAAGACTGCCGAAGGGTACTGCGAGCGCTACGATACTGGGCAGCGAATAGACGAGCAGCATCAACACATCGCCCACAGGAACCTGTTTCTCAAGGATATCCTCTGCCAGTAGAAGCAGTTGGTTCACAAAGAAGATAAAAAAGAAAAAAAGAAACGCTACGAAGATCGAGAAAAGAAGCTCTCGCGCAACGTAGCGTTCTATACGGTGGTTACCCCACATGGGAATTACTCTCCAGGGAGAATCTCATTGCTCCGTGCCTGAGTAATCTGTTCAGGATAAATCCTTACTGCTTCGGGCTCTGTTCCGGCTCGTCGTAGATAAGACGGAGGTTCGTCCGGCCCATTTTGTCGATTTCGATGATCTTTACGGGAACTTCCTGACCGAGCTCCAGAATGTCGTTTACCGACTCGACCCGTTGTGATGCCATTTTCGATATGTGGCAGAGTCCTTCCTTACCTGGCAGGAACTCGATAAAGGCTCCGAAATCCACGATACGCCGCACGACACCGTCGTAGGTTCTTCCAACCTCCGGTTCTTCGAGCAATGACATGAAGGCGGCTTTCGCGGCCTCCGCTCCTGCCTTATCGTTGCAGTAGATCGTTACCGTTCCATCGTTCTCGATATTTGTCTGCACATCGTGCTTCTCCGAGATACTTTTGATCGTTTTACCACCGGGCCCGATCATGAGACCGATCTTGTCCTGGTCGACCTTGAAACTCATGATGCGTGGAGCGTATTCGCTGAGCTGTACGCGTGGTTTTGAGAGTGATTCGTTCATGATCCCGAGAATATGCATTCGGCCTTTTCGAGCCTGTTCGAGAGCGGTTCGCATAACGCTCGGGTCCACGTTCGAAAGCTTGATGTCCATCTGAAACGCGGTAATTCCCTTTTCCGTCCCGGCAACCTTGAAGTCCATGTCGCCAAGAGCGTCTTCTTCGCCCAGAATGTCACTGAGAACGACCGTATTTTTGCCTTCCTGTACGAGTCCCATCGCTATCCCGGCGACCGGTGCGCTTATTGGTACACCAGCGTCCATAAGGCTCAGTGAGCCACCGCAGACGGTAGCCATGGAGCTTGAACCGTTGGACTCGAGAACTTCGCTCACGATCCGTGTTGTATACGGGAACGATTCCTTCGAAGGAAGAATGCGCTCGATGGCTCGAAGTGCGAGGTGTCCGTGGCCGATTTCGCGTCGGCCGGTACCGAGGCGTCCGGTCTCTCCTACGCTGAAAGGCGGAAAATTGTAGTGCAGCATGAAGTTCTCGCGACGGTCGCCTTCGATATCGTCAAGAATCTGCTCGTCGCGAGCGGTACCAAGTGTTGTAATTGCGAGGGCCTGCGTTTCTCCCCGGGTAAAGAGTGCGCTTCCATGAGTTCGTGGCAGGACGCCGACTTCACAGGTGATCTGTCGAATGTCCTCTGGTCCACGCCCATCGGTACGGACTTTCCGTTCGAGAATGCTTGTTCGAAGGATGTCTTTCTCCATTGCGTCCATGATCGAGTAGAAGCCTTTTTCCCCGTGCTCCTCTATCGTTGAGGCAAAGTGCTCTGCGGCTTCCTTGACGACGGTCGCGATGGCGCTGTGTCGTTCGAACTTGCCTTTGACAAATGCAGCCTCTTCCATGCGGGGGCGAACATGAGTCCGTATCTCGTCGGCGTTCGGAATCTCCGGTTTCGGCGGTGGTACCGGAAGCTTCTCTTTTCCGGCTTTCGAGCGCAACTCGTCGATGAGCGTACAGATCTTCTGTATGGGCTCTCGAGCGGCATCGATGGCGCCGGCGAGCACTTCTTCCGAGATCTCGGCTGCTCCGCCTTCGACCATGGTAATGCCTTCGCGCGTACCGGCCACAATGATATCCAGGTCACCCCGTTCGATCTGCTCGTACGTGGGGTTGATAATGTACTCACCGTCGATCATCGAAACCCTTACGGCTCCGGTCGGGCCGTTAAACGGTATATCGGAAATGGTCACCGCGGCAGAGGCCGCAATCATACCGAGAATGTCAGGCGGGTTGATGGAGTCTGCGCTGACTGTTGTCGGAACCACCTGTATGTCCCTTCGGAAGTTCTTGTCAAAAAGGGGGCGCATGGGTCGGTCAATGAGCCGGCAGACAAGGACTTCCTTGTCTTTCGGTCGACCCTCGCGCTTGAGGAACCCGCCGGGGATCCTGCCTGCTGCATAATACTTTTCATTGTAGTCGACCGACAGCGGTAGAAAATCAACGTCAAGTTCCTTGCTCGAGCAGCACACGGTGCCAAGGACCGCGCTCCCGCCATAGGTCGCAAAAACCGAGCCGTTTGCCTGTTTAGCCATTCGGCCGGTTTCAAGAGTCAGTTCCGTTGTACCAATTGTTACGCTTACTTTCGTCATGTTTGTTCTCTATCCTCGTTCGTTTTTCTCACGACCAGTGTCGATACGACCACACGTCATGAGGAAAAAAAAAGCGACCGATCGATCTCGATGTTCGACCGGCCGCCATCAGACGGTATTCTTGAGCCTACTTTCTCAGACCCAGTGTCGCGATAAGCTGACGATACCGATCAAGATTATTCTCACTCAGGTATCGAAGCAGTCGTCGCCGTCGGCCAACAAGCTTGAGGAGCCCTCTTCGGGAGTTGTGATCCTGCTTGTGTGCCTTGAAATGCTCAGTGAGCTGGTCAATGCGTTTCGTGAGCAGCGCGATCTGTACCTCGGTATTTCCGGTGTCAGTCGCGCTTGCGCCGAACTGTTCAACAATCTTTTGTTTCTCGTCTTTCAACAATGGCATGTAGTCGGTGTCCTCCCTGATATGCCGGCAAAACCTGAAAATGTGTCACCAGACGTTCCGCACACGTACTCACAACTGTTCTCAGAGACCCAGCGAACGCTTTTGCATATCGCTTTTTCGTTGAAATCAGCGGCTATGCGAAAGCGTTCCGAGTAAGCCGTGTACTACGCAGATGACTCGTAATTATGATTACGCGAAACCTGTCTGTCAACCGGCTGTCATTGTGGCATTACAAAACGATACCGGTACGCCTCGTCGGTTCTGTTGACCATGGCGCAGAGCTGCCGACAGTGGTCGAAAACGGCAAGTTGCGTGCAGCCGTCTGCTGCACTCGCGTCGACAAGCATGGCAGTGTGAAAGGGCTTCCCGTTCGAAATCGCGGAAACCGCATCCGGCAGCGCTTCGCAGCAGGCGATATGCGTCATTCTGCCGAGCACGTCATACGCGCAAAGCAGTGAATCTCTGACCGTGCCGGCGTCGACATCCGCGTCGATGCTGTCTTCTACGTGGAAGGGACCGACTTCTGTTCGGTGGAGCTCATGGAGAGATGCCCGGCTGTCCGCTGCGATACCGATGTCTCGCGCGAGTGATCGAATGTAGGTACCCGACCCACAGGCTACGCGTATCGTCAAATCCGGAGGCTCCCAGTTCAATATATCAATTGAGTGAACGGACACCTCCCGTTCGGTCATCTGAACATCGACGCCCGACCGCGCAAGATCGTAGGCCCTGCGCCCGTTGACGTGGACGGCGCTGTAGCGTGGTGGTACCTGCTGTATCGTTCCGGTAAACTGCGGCAGGACTGCGTGTATACGGGACAGTTCAGGAAGACTGCTGCTGGTATGCACAACGGTGCCGGTGGGATCGA
Organism: Spirochaetaceae bacterium; assembly: GCA_007128315.1. Taxonomy (GTDB): domain Bacteria; phylum Spirochaetota; class Spirochaetia; order DSM-27196; family SKKC01; genus SKKC01. The sequence goes on from SKXQ01000017.1 coordinate 55,039, forward strand.
GGGTATCTGTCTCGGCACCAAAGCGAAGGATCGCCTCATACACCTTGTCAAACCCGGTAAGTTCTGGTGCGAGACGTGTAAGCGGACCGACGAGTATCACGAGCAGACCGGTCGCAAACGGATCAAGTGTACCGGTATGCCCGATCTTGTGCCCGTGAAAGACACGTTTGACCGGTGAAAGCGCCCGGAATGACGACACGCCCGGCTTCTTGTTGATGAGAAGAGCTCCCGTGAAAAACCGACTCATTCGCTTCCTGTCAGCCGCTACAGACCGTGACGGTCCATGTCCTGCAGAAGTTCCTGCGAATCACGGACCCGGGTATCTGCTATGAAGTTAAGCTTTGGAGTCGACTTCCATTGTATCTGCCTGCCAATTCCGGCCTGAAGAAAGCCTGCCGCAGCGTTCAATCCGTCAACAGACGATTGCAGTTCGGGTTCTGACACGTATCCACCGACATGCACGGTGGCGCTTCGGAGATCCTTCGACAGGTTCACTTCATGTATGGTTACGAGCTTGTTAACCCGTGGATCGCGAACGCGTTCCTGGAGAATCATATCGCTGATGATTCTCTGCAGTACGCGTTCGGCCCTGTCCGTTCGTTCCATTGTTACCAGTTACTTCTTGTTCTTCGCTGTCTTCACGGGGGCAGACAGCTTCCGGCTGATTTCCTTAATAATGAAAACTTCGATTTCATCACCCGGCTTCAGGTCGTTGAGATTTGCGATACCGAGACCGCACTCATAACCTGCTTTCACTTCCCTCACGTCTTCCTTGAATCGCTTCAGCGAGTTAATTTTACCGGTGAAGATTTCGACTCCGTCGCGGATTACGTGCGCCTGAGCGTTCCTGGTCACTGTTCCGGTCTGTACCAGACAGCCGGCTACGATGCCGATCTTTGGTACCTTGAAGATTTCCCGGACCTCTACTGTCCCGACGGTCTCTTCCCGAAGCTCAGGTGCGAGCATGCCTTCCATCGCCGTGCGTATATCGTCTATCGCGTCATAGATAATGCTGTACTTGCGAATTTCCACCTTCTCGCGTTCAGCAACTTCCGCCGCCCGAGGCGTGGGGCGCACATGGAAGCCGACTATAATGGCATTCGAGGCACTGGCAAGCATGACGTCATTCTCGTTGATGGCACCGGCTGCGGCACGTATCGCGGTAAGCTTGATTTCAGCGGTACTCAGACCTTCGAGCGAGCTTTTCAATGCTTCGACCGAACCGTGTACGTCTCCCTTAACGACAACTTTCAGTTCCTGAAGGTTCCCTTCCTGTATGGTGTCGTAGAGATTGTCCAGAGTAACTTTCTTGACGTTCCGGGCGTCCTCAAGCTTTCGCAGCTCCTGACGCTTGTCTCCAACCTGTCGGGCCATTTTCTCGCTTTCGGTGACCTGGAACGGTTCGCCAGCTTCCGGTATTCCGGTCAGACCAAGTATCTCGACTGGCATACTCGGCGTGGCAACTTCTATGCGTTGACCAAGATCGTTAAACATGGCCCTGACGCGTCCCGGATACACACCGGCGACAAAGCTGTCGCCAACGCGAAGTGTACCGCGTTCGATGAGAACGCTGGATACCGTACCGCGGCCGGCGTCGATGCGCGTCTCTATGACCTTACCCTCGGCACGACAATCGTAGTTTGCCTTCAGTTCGAGCAGTTCGGACTGCAAGGCGACTGTTTCGAGCAGATCCTGTACACCGGTTCCCTTGAGCGCCGAAATTGGAACAAAAAGTGTCGAACCACCCCAGTCTTCCGGGGTCAGATCGAGCTCGCTGAGCTGTTGTTTGACCCGGTCGATATTCAGGTCGGGCAGGTCGATTTTGTTCAATGCGACTATGATCGGAACCTTTGCTTCTTTCGCGTGGTCGATCGCTTCCCTGGTCTGAGGCATTACTCCGTCGTTTGCTGCGACAACGAGAATGACAATGTCGGTAATGTTAGCGCCGCGGGCACGCATGAGTGTGAATGCCTCGTGGCCCGGTGTGTCGAGGAAGGTAAGTTTTCCGTGATCGGTATCTACCTGATATGCCCCGATGTGCTGTGTAATGCCGCCGAACTCGCCAGCGACCACATTTGTCTTGCGTATTCCGTCGAGCAGTTTCGTCTTTCCGTGGTCAACGTGCCCCATGACGGTGACGATGGCCGGTCGGGGACGGAGCTCGTCTTCCGAGTCAAACGGGGTTTCGATGAGCGTCTCGTCATACAGATTGACAACCTTAACCGAACATCCGTACTCCGATGCGACGATTTCCGCCGTCTCGGCATCGATCTGCTGGTTGATAGTCACCATCATGCCCATTCCCATAAGCTTTCCGATAATGTCGGAGGCCTTGAGATTCATTTTGCGAGCGAGCTCGGAGACGGTCACGACTTCCATGATGTCGATCTGCTTCGGTACGGGGTTCGTTCGCTGTTGTGAGCGTTTCTTGTTGTAGTACAGCTGTTTTTCGGGCTGCTGCTCCCGACGCTGATAACCCCCGTCCTTCTTCTTTGACTTTACGAACTTGCGGCCACCCTGCTTGCCTGCGGCAGCGGGTGGACCTCCCGGTGGCGGGGGACCTCCGGAGCCGCCTCGCGGTGGTCCTCCGGGTCGTGGTCCGCTGAAACCGCCTGGACGCGGACTTCGGTGCTCGGGCGAAACCGGCCGGCTGTCCGCCTTCTCGGCTCTCGCTTCGAGCTCGGAGCTGGACACGTGCTTTCCTGTTCCACCGGATCGGCGAAACGGTGCGGGTGAAGGCCTCGTGGGTTGTCGTCGGAAGGTCTGTCGACGCACGGTCTGCTTTGTAGTCGCCGGGCCTTTCTCTTCGGGTGTACTCGGGGTTGTTTCAGAGGGCTGCCGGGCTTCTTCGCCGCCCGCAGACGGAGGATCCGGTTTCTGCGGGGATTCCCCGGATTCAATCGGGGTCTGCTGTTCCGGCTCGGGCCCTGCCGCGGAGGGTGCAGCCGTTTCCGGTGATGCTGCGGTTTCCGGCTGCGTGTCGGACTGCGGTTCAGCAGCGGCAGGATTAGAAGTCGTTTCCGCAACAGGAACGTCTTTCGGGACGTCTGTTTCACGTTCGGTCGGTGCTGGAGGCCCTTTTCTGGATGCAGTATCCTCGGGTCGGGGTGCTGAAGTGGATTCACCGCCCGCTGAGCTCTTCGCCTTTCGCTTTACGACAATGCGCGGTTTCTTTTTCCTGGGCTCTTGGTGCGGTCCATCCGGAGCATCAGTCTTCCGATGCTTGATGAGAGTAGCTTTTGGTTTCTTGTTCTGTTCCTGGTCTTCTGCCATACGCTTTGTCTGTTGGACTTCAGCCTCCGTGTCTTCTATCTTAACGGATTGCCCGGTCTTTGTGAAACCGGGTCAAGCCGTGATTCAGCCCTGATCGAAGTTAAAAATCGTCATCTTCATCCTCTTCGATAATCTCAACACTTTCGCGGACAATTTCCTGAATCAGTTCCACTTCTTCATCGCTGAGACCTTCGATCGCCTTCAGCTGTTTTCCGGTCATTTGCAGGAGCTCGACGACCTCGGTCACTCCCGCGTCGCTCAGGCGCGACACAACGTTTTCGGGGACATCGGGAAGTTCACTGATGAGCGTGATTTCTTCCTCTTCATCCTCGTCCTCATCCTCGTAGGCAGATTCCTGCCCGGCAACGATGGAGGGGTCTTCGTCTGCATCGTCCGGTTCGGCCGTATCGTCGGCTGCTCCGATTGCGTTCGGTACCTCGATCGGAACGTCCTCTTCAACTTCGTCTTCGATAATTTCGACACTTTCTGCGATGATGCGGTTCAGCATGGAAACATCCTCGCTCGAAAGCTCATCGATGCTTCGCAGGTCTTCGTCGCTCATTCCCACGAGTGTCTCGATAAGTTCTATGCCGCGGCGTTCGAGAATATCCACGATGCGCGGTGGTATTTCCGGCAACTCGGCGAGGCGTGTAATCTCTTCGTCTTCCACATCTCCGAACAGTGCACTGACCGCGCGTTTGGTGTCCGCCGCGATGTCCATCTCTCCAAACTGTTCTTCGGTCTTGACGTCGATATTCCAGTCGGCAAGGCGATTGGCAAGGCGAACGTTCAGGCCCTGTTTCCCGATCGCGAGGCTCAACTGTGTTTCCGGAACGATGGCGAGAGCCTGCCGCTTGCTTTCGTCGAGGATAACAACGCTGCTCACCTCGGCCGGTGACAGAGCGTTCTTGATGAAACTGCGTGTATCGACATCGTATTTCAGAATGTCGATCTTTTCTCCCTCAAGTTCCCGGACAATGGACTGTATGCGCACACCTTTCATGCCGACGCACGCACCGACCGGATCAACGTCTTCCCTGTTTGAGTACACGGCGATCTTGGTACGATACCCGGGTTCGCGCACAATCTTGAATATCTCGACCGTCTTGTCGTAGACCTCAGGTACTTCGAGTTCAAAGATACGGCGTACAAAGTCCGTGTGTGTTCTTGAAAGGATGATCTGAAGGCCGGTCGGAGTCTTCGACACCTCGTAGATGAGCGCCTTGATTCGATCGTTGGGGCGGTATACTTCCCGCGGACTCTGATACCGCTTTGGCATCATGCCTTCGGTCTTTCCGAGGTCGACGAAGATGTTACCGTTGCGTTCGCGCTGGTAGTATCCGATGATCATCTCACCGACCTTGTCCTTGTACTCGCTGTAGAGCGTGTCTTTCTGTATTTCCCGGAGCGTCTGTCGGGCTTTCTGCTTCGCACTCTGCACCGCCACGCGGTCGAACTGACTCGGGTCTACTTCGATAAGGAGTTCGTCCCCGATTTCACACTCATCGTTCAGTTCCAGAGCGTCGCTGAGAGCGATTTCGGTTGCCGGATCCATGACCTCATCTACGATTTCTTTCTGCGCGTAGAGGGTCACATCCTGTCCGTCGTCGCTGAATCTGACCACTGCATTATCGTCGTGGCCAAAGGTGCGTTTGTACGCGGCGAGAAGAAACTCCTCGATGGTAGTCATGATCAGTTCTTCGCTGATTCCTTTATCACTTACCAGCTGGCGAATTGCCTCGGCTAATTGAGCAGACATGATGTATTTCCTCTGTTCCCTTTATACCGTATCGTCGAGTCGTGACACAGTAATATCGTTAAAACTCATGCGAGAGTTTGATCCGTTCTGTTCCAGTTCAACCTCGGTCCCGTCGCACGAGACAAGCCTCGCCGAGAACCAGTCTCCGTCCCGGGGCAGTACTTTTATCATGCTTCCGATGAACGGTTTGTACTCTTCCGGGTTTCGCAGCTTGCGTCCTATACCCGGAGAGGAAACCTCCATGTTAATGTCCCGTCGTCCCGTCAGCACCGAGATTCGCGGCTGTATCGTGCGATGCACTGTGGTGCAGTCTTCGAGACTGACCCCGCCGGGTCTGTGCACGACCACCGAAACCTGAAGTCGCCCGCTGACGACCTGCTGATGCAACGATACCAGACTCATGCCCATACCGGCGATAATCTCCTGGATGTCCTGCACAAGATCTGCGTGGTCTGCTGCCATAGAATAACTCTCTGGACAAAAAAAAGAGTCGATATGTGATCGACTCCCTGCCCGTTACCGGTCGTAGTTGTCTTGTGTGAGAGTGTACCAACGTGTGGAAAGATCTGTCAATCACGGCATTCCGGCGCGGGAGGAGCATCAGTCCATTGCAACCGTACGGGCGTATACCTCCGACGCACCGCTGTGTCTGAGGACCCGTGCGCACTCGTCGACGGTCGCACCCGTGGTAAATACGTCGTCGATGAGGCAGATGCGTGCGCCGGACACGGTCGCATGCATGCCCGGTCGGACGTACAGGGCGTTCTTCAGGTTTGTCAGCCGGGCGGCACGGTTGAGCGACTTCTGGCTTTTTCCGGGCCGGCGCCGCAGCAGCGAGGCCTGTGGCAATCCCTGTACATTGGAGAGCTCGCGGACGATAAGCGTGACCGGATCGAATGGTCTGCGCCGAACCGACTCGGGACGAAAAGGAACGGGAACGAGGAGATCACAGTCGGGCAGAATCGCGGCCAGAGACTCCGCGAAGTACGTGGCAAGCTGTTTATATCCGCGACCTTTGAAGTCGACTATGAGCGTCGCTGCGCGTCCCTGATAGAGAAACACTGATCGATGATTCGTGTAGGCGGGGACGGTCTCTGTACAGTGACGACAGACGTCGACTCCCCCGAGAAGCGAGCTTCCGCAGAAGGTGCACATGCCGCCGGAGAAATACTCAGAAGTTAGTGACTCCCGGCACGAACAGCAGATCAGTCCCACGTGATCCGGTCGGAGAAACAGGGGGATGCCACAGGATCTGCAGCGACGGTCTAAAACCCAGTCTTCGAGCAGTCGTATGTGCTTCACGTTCTGTAGTACCAGCAGAAACGCTAGTCTGATTGCAGGATTTCCTTAAGTTTTTCGAGAAGTACGAGCGCCTGTACCGGCGTAGTCGTGAGAACGTCGACATTACGCACCATATCCGCGATCCGTGTTTCAGCAGTAAACAGCGACGGCTCGAACGGCTCTGCCGGGGCGACGTTCACGGGCGTTTCGGGTCTGTCGGAGGAAACTCCGGTGCCGTTCTGATGATCGTCGAGAAGCTGCGATGCACGGAGTATCACCGCGTGTGGAATGCCGGCAATCCCGGCGACGTGTATCCCGTAACTCTGCATCGTTGCGCCGTTTTCGACGCGTTTAAGGAACTCTATACGATCTCCCCGCTCGACGACAGCCATCCTGCAGTTTTTCATTCCCTTCAGAGGCATACCGGTAAGTTCATGATAATGTGTCGCAAACAGCGTTCGGCACCCGATGTCACCTTCGACATATTCACAAACCGCCTGTGCGATCGACAGACCGTCGACGGTGCCGGTGCCCCGCCCTACTTCATCCATAATGATCAGACTGTTACGGCTTGCCTGCCGCAGTATGAACGCGGTTTCGTTCATCTCCACGAGAAATGTGCTTTCGCCCCGAGCAAGATTGTCTCCTGCGCCAACACGGCAGAAAATCCGGTCGACGATTCCGATCAGGGCTTCGGTAGCCGGTACGAAGCTGCCGGCCTGCGCGAGAAGGACGATCAGGGCCGTCTGCCGGAGAAATGTCGACTTCCCGGCCATGTTCGGACCCGTTAGAAGGAGAAAACGCTCGGAATCGGCGTGAATGAACAGGTCGTTGGGCACGAAATCACCCGCAGCCACGTGCGCTTCGACGACGGGATGGCGACCTTCACGGATCTCGAGAACTGGTGTATCGGTGATCGTCGGACGACGGTAACCGCGGACGGTAGCGGTATATGCGAAGGACGACAATACGTCTATGCGGGCAATCCTTCGGGCCGTATCAGCGATCGCGGCGACCTTCGACATTGCTTCGGCCCGGATAGCCTGGAAAATGGATCGTTCCCGTTCGATGATCCGCTCCTCGGCTTCGAGGATCTTCTGTTCCAGGCTGCTCAGTTCCTCGGTTGTGAACCGTTCCGCGTTCGCCATACTCTGCCGGCGAATGAAATGCTCCGGAACCGACTCTGCCTGGCTGCGAGTCACCTCGAAAAAATGACCGAGGACCCTGTTGTCCCGCAACTTCAGGGTCGAAAGACCGGCCCGGTGGCGCTCCTTCGCAAGACAGTCCTGCATGAGCTGCTCCCCGTTATCCCGGATTCCGTGAAGTTCATTGAGGTCTGCGTCGAACTCCGGCCGGATGAGGTTTCCCTCGTTTTCGACGGTGGACGGGTTGTCGACAAGGGCTGAATCGAGAAGGTTGCCGAGGGCGACAAGCTCGGCGAGAACATCCTCACCTGACACCGCGGAAAGCAGGTCCGATGCCTGTTCCGCCAGCGTAGCCCTGAGTTCGCCGGTGCGCGCGTACACGGCATCTACTTCAGCAAGCGAGTGCGCCACCGCTTTCAGGTCCTTGCCGTGCGCACGGCCGAGGGCAATACGTGTAGCGAGCCGTTCGATGTCCGAGATTGCGTCAAGCTCGCGACGCAGTTCGTTGAGCCGTGACTGTGAACGGTACAGAGCTTCCACACAGTCGTGCCGGGCGGCGATATGACTGCTGTCGACAGAAGGTGATGCGAGCCAGGACGCGAGCAGTCGCGCTCCCATTGCGGTTCGTGTGTTGTCCACGGTACCGAGGAGCGAATATGACCTGCTTCCGTCCTGCATGTTCCTGAGGACTTCCAGATTCCGCAGCGTGGACTCATCGAGAACGGGAATGCTTTTACGTAGAACCCGAAATCCACCGAGAAGAACCGGAGGAACGCCGGTCGTATCTTCCGCGTAGGAAAGAAAAACCGCCGCAGAACCGAGGACATCGTCTCCGGCTTCAAGGCCGTGACTCTTCAGGTTCACCGTCCCGAGCGTGCGGCACAGGCGCTCGAAGCCGACCCGTGCGTCGAAGTTCCAGTCAGGAATGCGTGCTACCGCGATGTCGAGATCGTGGAGAACCGATGCACAGCCCAGTTCCGATTCCAGCAGGGTCTGCTGAGCAAGGACTTCTTTCGGACGGATCCGCGCGATGATGCTGCGGAGACCGACCGTATTATCCGTTGAGCCGAGGGTCTCGATTGTCAGCGTACCCGTCGAGACATCGCCATACGCGCACAGTGGGGTCTGATCCCGAGCGAGCCCTACCACGAGAAGGCTGTTTGTCTCGCGTTGATCAAGGTAGTCATCGTCAATTGCCGTACCCGGTGTAATGACTTCGACGACATCCCGGTCAGCTATGCCTTTACCGGACTCGGGAAGACGTGTCTGCTCACAGATTGCGACTTTACGACCTGCTTTAAGAAGGCGGGCGATGTAACTGCGGCTTGCGTGATGTGGTACGCCGCACATGGGTATACCCTGACGCTGGGTCAGGGTCAGCCCGAGTATGCGGGAAGCCTGTTCAGCATCCCGCTGAAACATCTCGTAAAAGTCACCGAGGCGGAAAAACAGGATGGAATCCCGATGCTGCTCCTTGATGCGGGCGTACTGCTGCATCATCGGTGTGTGTTCTGCAGACAATGGTCCCCGCCCCTCCTTCAGACGCGTTACTGCAGAACCTGACGCAGGCGACCGATCACCCGCTGTGTAATATCAACCTGGTCTGAAAACCACAGCAGACCTCTCTGTTCGGAATCGATCACGACTGTGTAGCCCTGATTCTGCGCGACAAATGCGAGTGCGGCATCGAGCTCTCGAAAGAAGGCATCGTCTCCGAGGAGCAGCTCCTCCCGTCGCCGTTCGAGCTGTGCGCGGCGAATGCGGACGAACTCGTTCAGGAAGTTGCGTCGCTCGTCGACCTGTTCTTCGAGACGGAGCGCTGCCGTTTCGTTTCCACGACTCGAAGCATCGAGACGTTCGTTTTCGAGGTCGGTGATTTCCGTTTCGATTTCGCGTCGCTGTTGATCGAAGGCCTCGACGTCAGCCCTCCACGCCCGGACGGCCTGGCTCCGGGTAAAGAACTCATTCAGTACCTGCTCCAGGTTGACCACTGCAACGGTGGTCAACTGCTCGGCGTTTACACTCGCTCCGGCGAGTGTAAACAGGAGAAGGGCTGCTATGATGTATCTGGTTTTCACGGTATCTATGCTCCTTGAAACAATTAGCCGCCGGATCAGAAGAACTCCGTTCCGAGGCTGAAAATGAACTGTAAACCGGAATTCGGGCGATCCGGATTCGCGAACACGTCACCGGGCTCCCATTGAACTCCATCGTTATCTACGCTGAATCTCTTCCCGAGGTAGAGGCGGATCGGAAACTGCGGGATCGTGAAGCGCAGGCCAGCGCCCATCGTAAACAGGAAGTCCTCGCGGTTCGTCTCGAGAATGTCTGCGCGGTCGTCATACAGTGCCACCGCGTCGAAGAAGGTATCAAACCATAGTACCTGCGGCGCAATCGGCTGTCGGAGCTCGAGCCAGTTGTTCCAGCGTGCCTCGCCGGTCTGTCGCGGCCAGCCGCGGGCAACCGTCTGACCGTCTATGAACAGACGATCGGGTCCCGGGGTGAAGGGGTCACCACCGTCCCAGCGGAAGAACGTCGGCCACTGTATTCCGAGCGACGTGTGTGCACCGAGAACGCCTTTCCAGTTCCATGTGTCGGTTACCGGAACATCCCAGAGTGTAAAGAAATGCTCCGCGCGGGTATCCGTGCGAATGTAATGCCGTGTTCCGCCGAGCAAACCGCCGACGAAGCTCAGATCCTGTCTGACCAGGCCACCGCTTGAGGGATTGAAGAAAATATCACGGCTGTCGAGGGAGGCGTTGAATCCGAGGCTGTTCACGAAGCGCCACTGGTTCAGGTTATCCCGCAGAACGGGATCGGCCGGGCGGAACAGTGTATCGTCGTAGGTCGCAAAGGTGACGCGAATTCGCCCGTTCGTGCCGAGGGTGAGACGACCGACAGGTGTGGTGAAGCGGCGACTTGTATTGGCACCGGTTGAAATACTCCACTCCTCGTAGGTCATGAGGTAGTCCGAGGGGATTCCCGATCTGCCGCCAGCGTATACGAAGTCGGTGACGAGGTCATACTCTTCGATCTGCGCTTCCGAGGGAACGCCCGGGAAGGGATCGCCTGCCTTGAAGTCTTCGTAGGTGCCGGAGGTCTGGTCGCTCGAAAACACGTACTCTCCCGTAAACGGGTCCGGCACGCCGAAGGGTGGCAGAATATCCTGCGGTTCGTTGGGGCGCACGTCGCGCGTTACTGTGACGTCGCCACCGAGGGACCAGGGTCTGCCGGTGAACCAGCGTTCCTGAAAGGAAAGCGAGAGACTCTGTGTTCCAGGCGAGGCTGTCACGTTCAGCCCGAAGGTCTGACCGAGGCCTCGGAAGTTGCGGTCCTGCCAGCCGATCTGGCCGCTCACCGGAAAGTCGCCGCCGCCTCCAAAGGTAATGCCGAAAGTAAGGTCGGTCGTAGGAGCCTCTTCGACGGTCAGAACGAGGTCCAGCAGGCCCGGTACACTTCCTTCCGGAATATCGTGAACGACACCGGTAAAGAACTGTGTGTTGGCGAGATTCCGCAGGCCTTCTCTAAGACGGGTCAGGCTGAATACATCTCCCTCCTGCAGTGGTACTTCACGGAGAATGACGTGATCCTGTGTCCTCTCGTTTCCTCTGACGCTGATATTCTCGATACGTGCCCTGCCGCGTTCGACGATGCGTATCGTATAGCCGATGCTGCCGGCCTGTTCGTCCCTGCGTTCTTCGAGGTCGATTTCGTTAAAGAGATAGCCGCCTTCGCGATACACGTCGAGAATTGCGTCAAAGTCCTGCTGCAGGCGTACCGCATTCAGGATACGGCCTTCCTGCAACCGTACGCCCTGTCCGAGTGTTTCGTCACTGAAAATGACGTTCCCCTCAAAGCGGAATCCGTCGAAGGTGTACTGGTTCCCTTCCTCGATAAAATAGGTGATTCGGAGTCGTGTACGCAGAGGATCATCGTCCTCGATTACGGTCCGATCTATGTCCGTGACGCGCGCATCCACGAAGCCCCGCTCCGCATACCATCGCTGTATGGCTTCGCGATCTTCCTGCAGATTTCCTTCCCGGAATACACCCGAGTTGAAGATGCTCTGTTCGCGGGTCGTAATCGCACGTCGGAGTGAGCCCGCGGAAGCGAATGTGTTTCCCGTAAACTGAACTTCATCGACCGTCGTCCGTGCGCCTTCCTCGATACGGAAGGTAACGACCTGCCGGTTGTCCGCGTCGACGTCGGAGATCTCACTCGTGACCGCGCTGTTCGCGTAGCCCTGACTGCGATAAAACTGCTCGAGCGATCGGGCGTCGTTTCGTACCCGGGAGGCGATGACCACATCGCCGACGCCGACGACGACTTCGTCTATGAGCCGCGTCGCGCGGAAGTTACGGTTCCCGTCGAACCGCACCTCCGAAACGGTAGGCCGCTCGGCGACGATGAAATTAAGGATCATACCCCTGTCGTCAGCAGGTCGCACCGCTTCCGGTACAAGATCGGTGAACAGATCGAGCGCAAACAGCCTGCGCTGAACCTCGTTGAATACACTGTCGGTGAAGGTGCGTCCGATGAACGGCTCCACGACGCCGATCAGATCGCTTTCGCGAACGTTTTCCAGATCTTCGAACGTGATATCTACGATTTCACGTTCGACAAACCAGTCATCGTCCTGAGCACCAAGGACACCAGGAAGTAAAAATATGACCGCGAGGGCGATCAGGGCGCGGGTTCGCATAGAATCTCCTTGCATAACTGCCCGTATCATAGTGAACCACGGGCTCTTTGTTAACCTTTAGTAGGTAAAGCCCCAAGAAAAGGTAAATAGATTATCCGGAACAAATAAGGCGTCCGGCGTGCGTGGAAAAAAACTCCACTGAAGATCGAAGAACGGCGTCTCGAACTCGAGACTGAACTCACTGTCAAGTTCGATTCCCGCAAAGGCCCGCTCAGCTGCGTCATCGAATGGACTTCTGGCGCGGAACTGAACGAGCAGTTCGGCAAATATGTCTGGGCCGAGCGAGCGACCGAGAAACACGGTCGTGTTGTTAAATACTCTCCCGAGGCTTGGTATAGCGGCTTCATCCACGTCGGAACCCGGATCATCAATCACACCTCGGACGAGATTCTGGAAAAGCTGGGTCCGCACGCTGAACAGATCGAGCTGCAGGGCACTTCGTATGCGTGCTTCCACCGATCGTATCACACCAAACTGACTCACGATATCTCCACCCGCGAGCACGGCTCCTGACAGGCTCACCAGTGATTCGCCGGTCGCGAAGATGCCCCCTCCGAATATCGCGAGCAGATCTTCGTCGGAAAGCGGCGGATCACTCACCGCGCGCACTGTAAGTTCGCTCAAGGGGCTTTCTTCGGCAATTATTGATATGCGGACCGGACCGTCGGGTCCGATGTCCCGTGTTTCGGCTCTGAGCGTGAGTCGCGGATCCACGTTTTCCTGTGTTTCGTTGAAGCGTATCGTACCTTCCCGAATGAGAAATGTGCGATCCAGGTAGAACAGCTCGCCACCCTGCGTCGTGACGTCACCCGTCAGCGCGAAGGTGTTGCGAACCGTGTCGGCCCGAATCTGCACGCGTGCACCCGGAGCGCTCACTGCTCGCAGAATGGGAAGCTGTGTTGTAGGCCAGAGGAACTCGACGGATCGACCTGCGGTTATCGAAAGATCGACGAGAAGCCGGTTATCCGGATCGGCTCGCACGCTATCGGTATCGTCGTCGACCGGTCCGAGCGTCATCGTAGTGTTGTGGGCCGTGAGTGAACCTGTAAGGAGAAGATCCGCACCGTTATCGATAAGACTTATGGTGCCCTGACCGTAGCCGTCGACAATAAATCCACCAAAGTCTTCGGCGAACCTGACGCCAGGTTGTCCGACCGTCGCAATCTGAAGCTCGTACTGTTCGATATTCCATCGGCTTATGAGGAAAAAACCCGATGCGTCTGCCGTCGCCTGACCGATCGGCACCCGCAGGGGATGGATGCGCATCTCCTTCTCCGAGAATACGAGAAAACCGTCTGCGGGGCCGATATTGTCCGGAAGCTGTGCGAAGGTCATCTCAAAACCGGAGACAGGTACCGTTCCGTAGAAGTCAGGATCCGTAATCGGGCCTATCATGCGCAGGTTGCCCGACGCGCGTCCGGCGATAATGGCTACTTCACCGAAATCAAGCACACCCGGAAGCGAAGCGACATCAAGCTGCAACCCGTTGAGGTTCAACTCGACGTCACCCGCCGAGAATCGACCGTCCGCCTCTACGACGAGAGGCAGCGGACTCGAAAGGGTCATAAAAAACTCACCGTTTTCTTCGACGACCACAGCCACCGAGCTCTCCGGGCCTCCGATAATGCTGATACGCCCGTCGCGTCGGGTCAGGTCGAGTTCCCAGATATCCGGAAGATCGCCGAATACTGGTGTACCCTGTACTCTCGCAAACAGCTGCATGTCGCGTTCGAAGAACTCGGAACTGAACCCGGCCCGGGTCGTCTCTTCTGGAGGCGTGAGTATACCGTCAAGCTCAAGACGTATCGGGTAGATTTCGCCTCCGAGTGGCACAGCCGTGTCGATATCGGCAAGCAGCGCACCGGTTTCGGCTGATATCCAGGCGGCCCCATTCTCGAAGTCGACGCCGATGTAGCTCCCGGTGAACTGCCGGATCTGAAACGCTTCCGGAGAAATATCGAAAGAACCGCTCACTTCAAGCGCTTCTCCGTCAAAGGTGACGCCTCTCGATGTTACGGACCCGGAATACTCAAGAGCGTCCGCCGTTCCGCTGATCGTGATGCTTGCATCCGCGGCACCTGCGAGCGTATCGACGCGAGCCCGTCGCAGGTCGGCAGCACGCATTCGCACAGAACCGGTAATCCGGTCAGACACCGAAAGCTGCACCTCATAGCGCTCTGAGGGATTATCAACACTGTCGGCAACTACGTCGACTGAGAACGCGGTGCGTTCGGCGGGGTTCCACTGCAGGATCCCTGCGGCTTCAAGGGTGCCGAAGGCGTCGGTCAAGCCTATTCGTTCGAGCACGGCGCCGGATTGATCGAAACGTCCCTGTGCCGACAGGCTGACCGTCTCGAGCCAGGGCAGACGAATATTGTCCGTCCGCAGTTCACGAACCGATACGCGCCAGCTCTCGTCGGAGCCGTACTCTGCGTCCATCTGCGCGGTGAGTCGCGTGTCTGCGTCCGTGTATACGGTCTCGGGGATCGGCAGATCACGCAGTCGGATTGAAGCGGTTACCGGCTGATCGTGAGGAAAAAGGACCTCGGCCTGTATTGCGGGCCCACCCGAAACGAAGAGATAGTTCTCCCCGAGAAGTGCCGAGATATCGTATTCCGTGCCTTGAATCACAAGCCTGGAGTCTGCCTCGAGCAGGGTTGTGTGAACAGGGCGCAGCCGGTAATCGCTGCTGAGTTCCAGTCCGGGAAGCCGTGCATCGAAAGTTCCGCCGATGGCGGAACCCTGCATGTCAATGGTAAGCGTCGCCGATCGTTCGTCGTCTGGTTGGCCATAGATCTGAACCGATGCCTGAACTGAGCGTGTCCCGGGCTCGAACCCGAACCAGTTGAGATAACCCGAGAGTCGGAGAGCGTCGTAGTACGGCGACGTCTTCACCGCATTCGGCACGCCCGCGATCGCATCGATGAGTGGCAGGACTGCGTGTTGTACACTGGCGTCCGAGACCACAGCCGAGAAACGCGCGGTATCTGCGTCTCGGAGATCGACCGCTCCCCATGCTCTGAGTGAGCCCGATTCCTCAATACGTGTACTCAGATCCGCCCGCACGCGAGAGCCGTCGCGGCCAAGGCGGACCTCCAGATCGTGAAATGCAACATCGCCGTACGTAAGGTGCGACGCGCGTGCAATGCCTGTGTTGCGCTCCTCCGAAAGTGTAAAAGAAGCGCTCAGGCCGGGAATATCCCCGACTGTTATGCGGTCGAGCTGCAGGGACCCGACAGGGATCCAGCTATCGAAAGAGATCGCACCTGAAAACAGGACACGTCCGTACGGGGTCGTCACGCGCAGGGTGGGAATGTTCGCACGACGAAGGTCTCCCCGTGCCCTGAGATCGAACTCGAGACCACCCTGCACCTGCTCTTCCGGGACCCGGGCCGAGAAATTGACAAGAAAGGTCCCATCTGCATCGCGATCCCAGGTGAACGAGCCGTTTCCCGTAAGGCTGCTTGAGAGCCAGGGGTCGAACTCCCGCCATTCGCCCTGCAGACGGATCAGTTGTGAAAGCTGATAATCCTCGGCAACAGTTGTGACCGTTGCGGAATTCGCGTTCATGACGAAGGCGATATCGATCGCTGCTGCATCCTCGACCTTACGGATCTCCAGCCGGTCACCGCCCGCCTGAAGCCTGAACTGCTGACGATTCAGGCGAAAAAGCGCGCTGTCAAGCGAGCGAACGTCCAGCAGGGCTGAGATGCTCTGCAGCGATGAATCGAGTCGGGCTTCCAGACGAATATGTGAGTCTATGGTACCGAGTTCGGACAACAGTGCCGTTTCGCCGGCAATATCAAATCGTGCGTCGAGTTCGATCCCGTCGCTTCCCTGTTCAGCTTCAAAACGCAGCCGGCTCAATCGGGCGCTGCCTCGTTCATCGACGAAACCGACGGTCAGGTTTCGCCCCGACACGGTTACCCCTGCCGGTACCGCTGAGAGAAAGCCACCGCCAGCACCGTCGGCAGAACCGGGGGGCGCTCCCGCGAAGAAGAGTTCCACGAGTTCACGATCGCGTGAGGTATCGATAGAGAGTTCAGTATTCTGTACGTGTACGCCGGACAATGCTTCCGCCGGTCGCCCGAGAATAAGCGGGAGAATGCGATATCGTATCGAGAGCGATTCGAGTTCGAGCAGCACCTCATCGCGATCTGAAGACCCGATGCGTACGCCGTGTATGTTAAAACGGGTAAGAAACGAGGGGGAAATCCGGTCGTACGTGAAGCTCCGGCCTGTGTACTGCTCAATAAGCAGTATGGTTTCGGCATGAAGCGCGTCCATGCGCTCGGAGATGAGGCGCTGTACCGGTGCAAACAGTACCGCCGTGAGTACGAAAAGAGAGGAAATCAGGAAAGCCTGCAGGATGTTCGTCAACAGGTTCTGGCTCTTGGCGTTCAATTCAGTTAACCTTACACGTTACCGTGCCCCGTCGCGCACCCCATTCCCCTCGCCGATTCAATTGTATCACAGAGTGAATGGCGAAAAAAGGCAGGAGCAGAATATACATGATAAAGAAGCCTTATAACTGTCCCGTCCTCGAGCACTTCTACGTATTCGAAGGGCTTGACGGCGCCGGTACCACGACGCAGGCTCAGCTGCTTGTACAGACCATACATCGGGATGGACACGCCGTCGACCTGGACCACGAACCGACCGATGGTCCCGTGGGCCTGCATATCAGGGACATCCTCGGGCACCGCGGACACGCCGATCACCACAGTCTGGCACTGCTGTTTGCCGCCGACCGGCGGTCGCACATGTACGATCCCGATCGGGGTGTTGTTGCCCGCCATGAGAACGGGGTCCGAGTCGTCTGTGACCGCTACCTGCCGTCGAGCCTGGCGTATCAGGGTGTCACGTGCGGGTTTGAGCAGGTGATTCGCTTCAACGGCGACCTGCCCGTCCCGATGCGGCTGTTTTTTCTCGACGTTCCGGTATCAGTCTGCCTTGACAGGCTCGAAGGTCGAAACGAGCGTGAGCTTTTCGAACACGAGACTTTTCTCGTGGAAACCCTGAGTGTCTACGAAGCAGCCCTCGAACATATGGCGGCCCAGGGAAGCACTGTATACAGGATCGACGGCACACAAACCGTGGAAGAAGTCCATCGCGAAGTGTGTAGGTATCTCGACTGAATTCCGATACTCCTATTGTGAGACCCCGCACGTATCGGACGAATCTGTACCGTCTCGTATCGCTCTGTCTGCTCCTGGCGTTTGTCGCGCCCACAGCATCGTCGTATCGACTGCTGTACAAGGAGCAGCTGTACCGCATGTATCGGAGGCAGTTCTACAATCAGCCTCTGAACCTCAACGAGAACATTTACTGGCTTGAACAGACGCTTCGAGCGGATTTCGCGAACCCGTTGAACGCCATTGCGCGCATCGAAAATGAACGTGACTGGGAGCGGTATCGCTACCTGTTCAACATGCACGTGAACCTGCTGCTGGTCGACCTGTATCTTGCCTGGGCAAATCGCTACAACCGCCGCGAAGCGTACTTTTTTAACTACCCCTGGGTCGATCTGAACCTGGAAAGCCTTGAACACGCCGAGGATCTCTTCCAGTACGCACGTATTTACTGGGATGAAGCCCTTGTCTGGTCGGAACGGGCATGGCAGTTGCGTTTTGTCCATCTCGAAGAGGTGCAGCACTGGGTCGACCAGAACTATCGCATAGAAACTGGTGATCTCGACTATAATGAGATCATTGATGATCACCTGCAGCGACTTTACCGTGTCAGACAGCAGTTTCTCGACATGGGTCCGGAGACCTACTGAGAGGCGGTGTCACATCCAGGACAGGCGTTCAGTCACGTCGCCGCAGGTACATCGCATCACCGTAACTGAAAAAGCGGTAACGCTGCTCGATCGCAGTCCGGTACAGGCGTCTGATGCGCTGTATGCCTGCAAACGCTGAAACCATCACAACAAGACTGCTTCCTGGTGTGTGAAAGTTCGTGAACATCTCACCGACTACCCGGAAGTCGTAACCGGGGTATATGTACAGGCTTGTTGCCGCAGACCCGGGACGGACGAAGCCGGCGTCATCGACGGCGCTTTCGAGAGTCCGCACCGAGGTCGTACCTATGGCGACGACCGGCCGGCGGTCTCTCAAGGCCTGATTGATGATCCGGGCGCTCTCCTCGCTTATATGATACCGCTCTTCGTGCATATGATGGGTTTCGATGTTCGCAGTCCGTATCGGTGCAAAGGTGCCAATACCGACGTGCAGCGTAACCGGTGCAATCTGAACGCCTCGCGTACGCATGCGTTCGAGTATATCGGTGGTAAAGTGCAGTCCCGCCGTCGGCGCGGCCGCCGAGCCGATTTCCTTAGCGTACACGGTCTGGTATCGTTCCTCATCTTCAAGGGAATCGTCGCGTCGTATATACGGCGGAAGTGGTACATGGCCATGTTCCTGAAACCACGGTTCCTCAAGCTCGCGGTCCAGGGTCATATGAAACGTCTGATCGTGCCGACCGGATATGGTTCCCGTGCGTCCTCCGGGGAGGTGATACACACCATTCCCGGGATTCCGGCCCGCACGACCGAGAATGACGTCCCATACGGTGCCATTTCCGTCTGACGAAAGAAACAGAACCTCGCAGGTGCGACTTTTTCCCGCGTATTCCCGACGCGCGATAATGCGCGATTTTCGCACCCGGGAGTCGTTGATCACGACAACGGCGTTTGCGGGAACGAGCTCGGCGAAGTCGCCCGTAAGAACGTGTTCGAGAGACTCTGCTTCATCATCAGCATGAAATGAACAGACCATCAGACGCGTGTGATCACGTCTGTCGGCGGGAGTCTGCGCAATGAGATCCTCGGGAAGGTCAAAAAAGAAGCTGCTCGTTTCCATTATCCGGTGTCCCTGGTGGCTCCAGTCCAAGATGTGTGTAGGCCCGCGGGGTTACCATTCGTCCCCGTGGCGTTCGTTTCAGAAGTCCGCTTCGAATCAGATACGGCTCGTAGAAATCCTCGAGTGTATCGATGGATTCACCGATCGAAATCGCAAGGGTCTCGGCGCCGACCGGTCCTCCGGCGTAGTTGCGAATGATCGTTTTAAGTATTTCCCTGTCGTGGTGCTCCAGACCGATCGAATCGATGAGAAGGCGCTGGAGAGCCTGTTCGACTATCGACACCTGTATCGTCCCGTCGTGGAGAACCTCCGCAAAATCGCGCACACGTCTGAGCAGACGGTTTGCGACGCGCGGGGTACCTCGTGCACTTCGCGCGAGCATGTTGACAGCTGCCTCGCTGCACTCTATGCCGAGAAGTTTCGCGGATCGGTGCAGAACGAGCTCTATCTCCTCTTCGCTGTACAGCTCAAGGCGTACGGTAATTCCGAAGCGGCTGTAGAGTGGTCCTGCGACCTTACCCGGCTTGGTCGTTGCTCCGACGAGCGTGAACGGCGGGAGCGGTATCCGTATGTTCCGTGCAGCAGGTCCCTGACCTATGATCCAGTCAAGCTCATAGTCTTCCATTGCGATATAGAGCATTTCTTCTATTGCCGGACGAAGTCGGTGGATTTCGTCGATGAAGAACAGCGTGCCCTCGCTCATGGACGTCAGCAGGCCGGCAAGATCTTTCGGCTTCTCCAGAGCCGGAGCTGATGTGACTTTGAATTCGGCCCCCATTTCGTGTGCGAGAATTCCGGCGAGGGTCGTCTTGCCGAGACCTGGAGGGCCGCTGAGAAACACATGATCAAGCGCCGATTGACGCCCGCGTGCGGCAGTGACAAAGACCTTGAGGTTGTCTTTCACCGGCGCCTGGCCCTGAAACTCTTCAAGGCGTTGTGGTCGCAGTCGGATCTCGAACTGTTCGTCATCGCGCAGTTCGTTATTCAGGATGCCTTCGTCAAATTCTTCCATTTCAGTCTATCCCAGAGAGAGGAGCGCCCGTCTGAATACTTCCCGTTCCATCGACGACGGTTCCACCCCCTCGGTGACGGCTTCCTCCGCGGCCTGCTGCACAGCTTTTGTTGCCTGTGCCTTGTCATAGCCCATTTCAACGAGGCCGGAGATCAGGTCGTCCCAGGCCCCCGCCTCGGCTTCACTCTCCTGTATGAGTTTGCCCCGCAGCTGCAACACGATTCTGCTGGCTGTCTTCTTGCCGAGTCCGGGGAGTGATGCAAGGGCATCGGTATCCTCGCTCTCAAGCATAGCAATGAGTCTCTCTGCGGGAGCCGCGGTGAGCATCTTGAGGGCCTGGCGCGGTCCTATGCCGCTAACGGTGAGTAGCTGCAGGAAAAGCGTCCGTTCAACATCGCTTGCGAAGCCGTACAGCTTCATGATGTCTTCGCGCACATAGAGAAAGGTCAGAAGCTGTACGTCGGTCCCCGCAGGAGGCATGGAGCGTACCGTCTGTTCCGAGGTCTCGAGATGAAACTCGATGCCTCCGACCTTCACCCGGACAAAGCCAACACCCCGTGAGCTCAGAATGCCTTCCACACTGTTGATCATGGTGCCGTTTTCCCCAGAGCGGCCTGTTTCAGCGCGAGGAAGCCGCGATTGTTATTGTGGCAGATGGCTGTTGCGAGAGCATCTGCCGCGTGATCAGGACCCGGCGGCTCAGGCAGATTCAGAAGGACACGAACGAACTCCGTGATCTGTCGTTTGTCGGCACGTCCCTCTCCCACAATCGCCCTTTTAATCGCCTGCGGCGTGTATTCACACGCCGTGATTCCCGCGCGTGCGAGTGCAAGCAGGACAACGCCACGGGCGTGGGCGACAGGTATGGCGCTGGTGATGTTCCTGGAAAAGTACAGCGCTTCTATACCCGCTTCGGCAGGTTGATAGCGCGCGAGCAGCGTTTCAATCTCGGAGAATATCCGGTCCAGTCGCGCCCCCGCCTCGTCAGACGCAGGGGTGCTGATCACACCGTGAGCAAGATGTCTGATGCGGCTCCCGTCCACGGCAATGACGCCGTATCCGGTGGATGCCAGGCCGGGATCAATGCCGAGAATCGCAGTCATGATTCCGTGTCGAAGTCGTCGGGGATGTCGAGGTTCGTCGAGACGTTCTGCACATCGTCATGATCATCGAGGGTTTCAATGATCTTCAGAGCTTTTCGGGTTCCGTCTTCGTCGAGGGTTACAGTTGCTTCCGGCACCCTGGCCACCTCGGCAAACTCGTGTTCAAACGAGGCCTCCTCCATGACGCGAAGCACCGCCTCAAAATCCTCGGGACTCGTTGTGACTTCGATCTGGTCACCTTCGGTGCTGACGTCCATTGCACCCGCCTCGAGAGCCTGCTCGAGGATTTCGTCCTCGGTGTACCGCTCCGCGCTGTACTGTATGATACCTTTACGGGAAAACAGATAGCCGACACATCCTGTTTCACCGAGGTTACCGCCGCTCTTGCTGAACACGCTTCTGACATCCGCTGCGGTACGGTTCCGGTTATCGGTGAGACACTCAACCATGATCGCTACCCCGCCCGGGCCGTAGCCTTCGTAGGAAAGCTCCTCGTAGTCCGCACCTTCAAGATCCCCGGTACCTTTCTTGATTGCGCGTTCGATATTGTCCTTCGGCATGTTCGCGCCTTTTGCTTTCAGGACTGCGGTACGGAGCCGTGGATTCGCTTCGGTGTCGCCTCCGCCTTCGCGGGCCGAAACGATGATTTCCTTGATTAGTTTGGTGAACAGTTTTCCGCGCTTGGCGTCCGCCGCACCTTTTTTGTGGCGTATTGTTGCCCATTTACTGTGACCTGACATTTGCCTGCATCCTCTTTTCTGTAGTTTAGTTCCATGCCCGCGATCGAAAAAAAAGAAACCTGTCCCGATCGCACAATCAGTTTATCGTATACCGCCGAAACGCGGTAGCGGAGTGAAGCGAAAAACAACGCGTGCGTGTATCTGCTCACCAGAAACGGGGCCGGTGTGAAGCGAATCAAAGGCCCTGCCTCTGTTGTCTCCCGCAAGCCAGTACTCGTTTGCCTCGAGTGTACGCGGAGCCATATTACCGGACAGCGGCAGCACCACATCGGTATCGAAAGCGAACCCCGGCCGGTGTACGCGAACGGCACCGTCCCTCTCATCGATATCCGAACTCGACGACGTGCTTCCGGCACGCTGAACCCTGTAATGCCACTGCACCATGCTGACCGTGTCGCCGGGGCCTGCAATGACCCGTGCGATGCGGGTACCGGGCTCCCATTCCCGCCCGTGCAGTCCGCGCAGCGAGAGGCGCTCAAAGCTCAGTAACCGGACGATTCCGTCCGCTGCCCGAAGCACAGCCGGTTCAGGTCGTACCTCATTCGGCGTAAAGACCACAATGTCATCCCGCGCGGGACCCGATCCGCCGAGCCGCGAATCGGTGAACGGCAGCGGGAGACCAAGGCTGATACGTGACGCGAGAAGGCCGTCGCCCTGTGTGACTGTCGGCTCCATACCGACCGACTCGACACGGACACCCGCGGCAAAAAAGAAAGTGAAAAGCCGGTACCAGACCAGAAATATGATTATGACAGTCAGCAGAACCCGAATTCGATTTCCTGCACTGCGATCTTCAGGTCCGCGGTAGCTCCCGGTGGAGCGGACACTGTGTATCATGACTATTGAATCGCTCCTATACGTCCCGCAGGCCAGTATCTGACCATAGCCCGACCGAGTACGGCGTCAAGCGGTACCGGACCGAAGTCCCGGGCATCCCGACTGTTGTCGCGATTGTCGCCCATTCCGAACAGATGGCCGTCGGGCACATACCATCCCGTTTCTCCTTCGTGATGGAGCCGCTCGAAGCGGCCGCTGTTCGGGGCCACCTGATAGCGGGTTCTATTGTAACCCTCGGTCAACGCAAAGCGGTCGGTTACCTGTGCCCGTGCAGCGCGATTCACAGCGTCGCGCAGTTCGCGTGGTGCGGCCACACCAATATCGGCAAGCGCCCGCGCCCGGCCGGCGTCCGCAAAGTCACGCATGGACGATGCTTCGACAAGGCGCTGAACCGGATATTCGAGACCGTGGAGGGCTCGGTGATCGGCTTCGCTCATCCATTCCGCTTCGCCACGTGAACGGAACTCGTGCTGACCGTCGCGTACTCGAATGCGGTCACCTTCGTAGCCGGCTGCTCGCTTTATCAGGAACTGCTCGCGCGGTCTGCCGAACTCGTCCCGGTCAAGGTTCACGAGGCTGAGGGTCAGCATGAACACGAGGCGGTGAAACACTTCGACAGCAGGTGGCCGCGAGACGTAGCTCGGATTCTCGAAAATGATAATTTCGTCACGCTGGGGGCTGCGGTAGCCGGGAAGTTTTCCGTAGCCGGGAATCAGTTCCGGGCCGAAGACCGCCTTGTTCACGAAAATCCGGTCACCGATCTGCAGCGTCGGAATCATGGAGCCCGACGGTATGACGTAAGCCTGTATCAGAAACTGATTCAGAAAAAGCACGACAACAGCGGCCCAGAGAAAACTCTCAATCCAGCTGAGAACAGTGTTTTTACCCGCCTGTTTCCGCTTCAGCCGCTCCTTTCGCGCGTGTCGCCACGTGAGAAATCGCTCCGTCTGTGTCTGTAGTGTATGGTACCAGTTGCTCATGTGTTATGACCGTTCGCACCTTACCACCGAGGAAGGGAAACAGGCAATATCGCTCGTTGACACCGCTGAGGCGGCGTTTCTATACTCCAGCGGACCATGAAGCAGTCGAATAGTGAAAGACGAACACACGCAAAGGATACATCACAGCCGGTCGGAGAGGCATTGCCGGTCAGACTCAAACCCGTTTTCGGAATCGAACCGGGCAAATGGCTGACCGTGATGCTCACTGCGGGCATCGCTGTGGTTCTGTTTGTTCTGCTGTTGCTTCCCGGAATAATCGACAGACACGTTGTCTACGATATTGAATCGACCCCTCCTTCTGCGACCGTGCATCTCAATGGACAGCGAATAGGATCCACTCCTCTACGATATGCCGTACCGGCCGGTTCCCACACGCTGACCGTCGCTCGACCGTATTTTTCTCCCGAATCCCGTGAGATAGAAGCCGGGGGACGAGTAGTCGGTTCGTTATTTGCGTCGGAACGGCAGGTACTCAACATCACGTTACGCCCGGATTCGTCGGATGCCGATCCGGCCTCCCGTCTCATGGAAGATGCGGCGCTCGACTTTTCGAGGTGGGCTGCTCTCGGTGCCGAACGCGCTGATCGTCCGGTACCCGCCATTCTCGTACCAGCGGTGCGCGATCTACAGGCGATGGATGTGCCGAACGCTGCAATTCAGGAATTTCTCTTAGCACGTATAAAAGATGTGACATTCGAACCCGTCCTTAATGACCTTATGCGGGCACTCGCCCTGACTCGTGGCGCCACCGAGCCTCCTCGCACGTTCGAAACCGAAGAAATAGTATCTTTTTTTGAACAATTTGAAGTTGTTTCTCAGACCTGGCTCCAATGGCTGGTACGCATTCTCCCTTCGTCGGAGACCGAAACGATTCGGGACAGCCGTGAGTATCAGATGGAACTCGAAGCCGGCCGTAATCTTGAACACGGGTACAGTGAGGCCGTGGTCGACACGGGACGTGAAGCCGGGGCCACGCCCCTGCGACGGCTCGGCGGTAAGGATTTCAGGTCTGTGCCGTCCGGAAAGCTTCTGCAGGGTTTCGGAGAGGCTCTCGGGGTCGACGATCGCACACCGACTCGCCGACGGATCGATGTGGCGCCGTTCCTGATCGCGACTGCACCGGTATCAGTCAGCGAGTTCCGGACTTTTGTCGAAGCACATCCCCAGTGGGCACCAGAGGCGCGTGACGATCTTGTCTCCGCGGGTCTGGCTGACACGGTGTATCTGGCAGATTTTGATACCCAGCCCGGCACCGCACCCGTCACCGGCGTCAGCTGGCACGCGGCACGGGCGTATGCCGCATGGTTCAACGAAACGCACGGGGAAGCAATTACGTCGCTTGGCTTCAATTTTGAGGCGCGACTGCCAGGCGAGAACGAGTGGGCGTGGGCGGCAATACTCGACAGACACGCGTACGACGTCGCTTCCGGGGCTTTCTCGAGATCCTCCGGACCTGCTACTCTCGATGGTGCGCGTACGGGGCGCCTTGGTCTCGAAGATATGCTCGGGAACGTATGGGAATGGATGGATGATCCCTGGTACCGGGCATCGAGCACCCTGAGAATCGAAGGATCTCGAGCCGATGCAGGGCTTGGACCTTCCTTTCCCCGTGTCGTACGCGG
The DNA here is from genome assembly GCA_007128315.1 of Spirochaetaceae bacterium. Classification (GTDB taxonomy): domain Bacteria; phylum Spirochaetota; class Spirochaetia; order DSM-27196; family SKKC01; genus SKKC01. The sequence continues at coordinate 80,377 of SKXQ01000017.1, forward strand.
AGGTTCGTGGGCCAATCCGAGAGCTGCGGTCGGAACCGAAAGCCGGGGGGGTCAGGAAGCTCACTGGGCAACCCCCTTCCTCGGTTTTCGTCTTGTGATCGGGGTGCAGAACTGAGCCCGGGCAGGACACACGGAGTACATGCATGGAAAAGCTGCTGGTAAAAAACAAGAAGGCGTATCACGAATTTTTCGTCGAAGAACACATCGAATGTGGAATTGAACTCACAGGAACCGAGGTCAAGTCGGTGAAGGACAGAAAGTTCAACTTCACCGATGCCTACGCGCGCATACGCGGTGGCGAGCTCTGGCTGATCGGAGTACATATCACACCGCACACAAACGCGGGTGTCTGGAATCACGATGCGGTGCGAACCCGGAAGCTTCTTGCTCACAAGCGGGAAATAGACCGATTCGCAAAGAAGACTCGCGAACGCGGCTATACACTCGTCCCCCTCGATATGCATCTCAAAAACGGCTTCGTGAAGGTCACGATAGGCCTGTGTAAAGGTAAGAAACTGCACGACAAACGGGACGCGATAAAGCAGAAAGATCTGAAAAGAGATTCGGACCGCGAAATGGCCGGTCATTAGGAGACACGAATGAATGCAGCAGACACAAATCGGCAGCAGGAACGGCGCGATCGGTACCGGTCCGCGGAACTGCTCGCACGGACGGCAGGAAACAATGTTGCTTCGTGGCACAGGCGCAGTTTTTCGGTTGAGTACAAGGCCGACGCGAGTCCCGTGACCGACGCAGACCGCGACACCGAGAAACTCATGCGTTCTATTCTCGCAGACTGGTATCCGGAAGACGGTATATACGGGGAAGAGTTCGGTATCCAGGAGGGGCGCTCGGGGTTCACCTGGTATCTGGATCCTATCGACGGGACGAAGTCCTTTGTCGCCGGAGTACCGCTGTTCACGGTCCTGGTTGCGGTCGCCGACACGAAAGCCGATCGGGGTATCGGTACGTCTCAATCCGGTGCGCCGGTCATAGGTGTTATACACAATCCGATTACGGGCGAAACGGTGAGTGCGCTCGTGGGCAACGGTGCTCTGTTCAACGGTCGACCGACACGGATGCGCTCCGCACCGCGCCTGAACGACGCGCTGGCACTGATCTGCGATCCGGTGGATACCGTCGCGCGTCGGCCTGAGTATGCAGATGCCCTGTTCGCTTCCGCAGGCATGATTCGAACCTGGGCCGATGCGTATGCGTACCTTCTTCTCGCGACGGGACGTGCTGATATTGCCCTCGATCCCGTTATGTCTCCCTGGGATATCGCGCCCATAGGTCCGATAATCACTGAGGCCGGAGGTGCGTTTGAAGCGATCGACGGTGGCGAAGAATGGCTCGGGGAGACGTGTATTGCAGCGAGACAGGAACTTCTTGATGAAGTACGCGCGGTGGCAGACCAGGCGCGGTAGTTCCGGTAACTCGGTCTACACGGACAGTCGTTTGACCGTTGACTCTGAACTCTTTCGGAGGGTATCATTCTTACTTACGCTTGATAACGGGGGTGTTCCGGTTTCGACGGTGGAGATACCCGGGTCGTGCGTTGCAGGCGGAGCGCCAACTCCAAAAACTAGCACCATTTTACCTGCAGACAATGCAGATTTTGCAATGGCAGCTTAATTAAGCCTGCCACGGATTCGTAAGACGCCGCCTCGAGGCTTACGCGATTCGACATAAACCGGGGCTTGCTGCGCAGTCCGTCCGGGGGCCGCGCGGGACACTATACCCGGACTGGAAGACTGAGTGGCACGTCGGTGCGCCGCCCGGTCTTTGAGACTTAAAGCACTGACTAAGCCTGTAGACGCGTGCGGACGGCTTCGCCGGACAGGGGTTCGATTCCCCTCACCTCCATACTTTTTCGAGATTCCCGAGACTGTGCCTGGTGCGTGTCTCATTTTTCGAGATTCCTGCTCATACCAGCCCGCACGGCGTGTTCTTCGATCGCCATCGCGATGGTCTCGTTTCCGATATCCGGATTATCTCTGCTGTAGCCTTCAAAGAACTTCTGTATGTCTTCGCTCCGGTCCGCATCCGCCGAACGGGCGAAGAGTACAAGGGCAGTCAGCAGGTGAAACCGAGGAAGCTTGTGCGCTTTCACCTGACTGGTGGTGAACCAGTCCCACATTGCATTCGCCGTTCGGCTGTTGGACGAGGCGGCCGAGAGCATCAGGAAGCGATTCCGCATGGGAATGTGTTCCATGGTGAAATCAAGCATCTCGGCAAGAAGTTTCTCACCACGAACGTGTCCGAGAGCCGCAGCGATTTCCTGCGACTCGCTTTCGGAACATGTGGGTTCACTCAGACGACTCAGCATCTTTCTCACCAGCGTTTCTGATTCGCACGCAGCGATTCGGTACAACAGATTGCGCAGATCCGGGTGAACAGACGCAGGATCCGCCGACTCGACCAGTACACGAGCGGCTTTCCGAACAGCCTGACAGACGGCGACATCTTCGAAGACGTACAGTGCCCAGAAAACGGTCTCTCGGAGTATGCTTCGCGTGTGAGGCTCGCCGTCAGCTGGTTCGAGTCCCATCTGTTCGCTCGCAGTCTGAAGCAGAGCCCGTCCCGATTCCGCGACGAACGAAGCCTTCGCAGCGGAATGCCCGTGAAGTTCAGTGAGCGACCGGGCTATCTGATAGGTCGGAAGGAAATCGGTTTCACCCGTAAAATACGTCTGCAGGTATTCGAGGTAGGCTTCCAGGCGCATGGTGCCGGCAGCAACGCGGGCATGCAGATCGTAAAGTATGCTGAACCGATCGCGGGGTCCGAGGACTCTTTCGGCGCACAGAGACCCGAGATCCTCAAGCATACCGGCCGAATACGAGACGCGGTAAAACCCGGCCTGGTCGGTGTTCAGTTTCACTGCACGGACACCTTCGGGTATGGTGATATCCAGCGTCTCTGCCGGCATGAGAACCGCGACCGTTTGTGACGATCCGTCGTTCAGGATATAGCGTATTGTCAGCGGAACCGGCGGGGTTTCTGATGGAACAGGCTCGGGAAGATACGTGAAACGCTTTTTTCTCAGGCGGAGTGTCCGGTCGTTCCGCCGGGCTTCGACGAGAGGATACCCGGGCGTGCGTATCCACGATTCCAGGGTCTCTCTCCTGAACTCAGGGGCGTCTGTAACACGGTGCACGCCTTCCTCAAAGGTCCGTAGAAAGCTGTCAGTATCGGCAGTCTCATGAGCATGGGCATCGACGTAGGCCCTGACGCCCGCACGAAATGCTGCGCGTTCGGGTGGAACTGTGGCGTCGCCATCGGAGGCGTCGTTCAAGCCACAGTCACCGAGATACAGGCGGAACATACGCAGGATGGATGCTGCTTTCCGGTAGATGATCGGGGTCGTCGCCGGTCCGAACTCGAGTTCCTGACCCTCAGGAAACTCGACGGGAACAGTCGGACGTAAGGCATCGCGGTGGAACGCAACGTGCATCTGGTTGGCGACAAACTGGTCGAGTCCTTCAAACTCCGGGTGAAATGCATCTGTGATCACGTAGCCAAAGTAGGTTGCGAACGCTTCGTTCAGCCAGACATAGCTCCAGTCTTCCGGAGATACAAGGTCTCCGAACCACATGTGTGCGACCTCATGGTTGGTAATCTGGCAGACTCGCTCTCGCTCAGCTGCGGGTGTGGTACCCGGCCAGATAAGCACTCTGTTCTCCCTGAACGAGATGGCTCCGTAGTTTTCCATAGCTCCGAACGCGAAATCAGTGCATGCAATAAGGTCCATCTTGTCGATCGGAAAGGCGTGCCCCGTATACTCTTCTCCGAAACGGAGCGACTCGATGGTCCAGAGTATTGCTTCGTGTCCGTATCGAGCCAACCCCGGTCGAGCCGCACACCTGACAGGTATGCGCCAGCCGGTGTTTTCTGCAAACTCGAAGTCTCCGATTCCGAAGAAAAGCAGGTATGTCGACATCTTTGGAGTAGTTGCAAAGCGAATGCAATGACGGCCGTCTGAGAGAGGTTTATCGTCTTCGATGGCCGTATTAGAGATTCCGGTAAGCCCCGCTGCAATAATGAACTCGATATCGAAAAGCGCTTTCGCCTTCGGTCTGTCAATGCAGGGAAACGCAGCACGGGCGTCAGTTTCCTCAAACTGGGTAATCGCCATATAGCGGGTTTCCCCGTTTTCGCAATAGGAGGCGCGGTAGAGTCCTGCGAGTCTGTCGTTGATCGTGGCCGTGAAATGTACGGTAAGCGAGATCTCACCTGAACACTGGCGACCGAGCTCTATGTCGAGAGCCTGTGCCTCCGGGACAAGCGTAAAGGACACCTCTTCGGCCGGATCTGTACCCGACGACAGCTCAACGCGGTGAACATCGAGATCACGGGCATCAAGACGTACCCGTGGTGTTTTCTCGTTAAGGATCCCCCGTATCGTGACGACGCCCGGACTGTTGAAGGTGTCCAGATCCGGCTCAATTCGAAGCTGGTAGTGTACTGGTGTGAATATCATCGGGAGTTTCCCCTTTGTCTGTGTATTTGTGACGCTTCCCTGATCGCGTGGATCTCGGTTTCACTTTTTATGTCGAGGTTCTTTACCTGCAGTGCCATGCGCCTGTTCGTCTTGCGTGTTTTCCGGTGTCGGTCGAGCAGGTCACCGAAAACGACGAGTACCCGCACGATACGCCTACTCCCACTCTATTGTGGCGGGTGGCTTGCTCGAGACGTCGTAGACAACGCGACCGACTTCGGGAACTTCGTTCGTGATGCGGGCGCTGATTTCCAGAATATCTCTGCTTTCAAAGGGATAGACGTCGGCGGTCATGCCGTCGACGCTGACCACAGCGCGCAGGGCTACCACCCCACCGTAGGCTCTGTCGTCGCCCGCAACCCCAACCGAGCTGATCGGGAGCAGGACGCAGAAGGCCTGCCAGATACGGTCGTAGAGCTTACGCTTGTGAAGCTCATCGATATAGATCCTGTCTGCCGCCTGAAGAACGCGTACGCGCTCCGGGGTAACCGATCCCAGGATTCTGACGGCGAGCCCCGGGCCCGGAAATGGATGTCTTCCGACAACGTGTTCCGGCAGACCGAGAACGCGTCCGAGATCGCGCACTTCATCCTTGTACAGCCAGGACAATGGCTCGATCAAGAGGCCGTCGTCGCGTTTTTTCTGTACGAGTGGACTTCTGACATTGTGGTGACTTTTGATAACTTTTGCATATTTTCCTACACCCTTTCCCGATTCGATCATGTCGGTATAGAGCGTGCCCTGGGCAAGAAAACCTTCGCCAATCTTGCGCGCGGCGAGTTCCTCCTGCTGAATGGAGATGAACAGATCACCGATGATTCGCCGTTTTTCTTCCGGATCAGGCTTTCCTTCCAGAGCGTCGTAGAAGCGTTCTTTTGCATCGATGATATGCACATGCTCTGCACCGAGTTGCTCGAGCGTCGTGCTTACCTCTTCGGTTTCCCCTGCCCGCATAAGCCCGGTGTCGACATACATCAGATGTACCTGCGATTTCCGGAGGGCAGACAGGATCAGTGCAGCGACGACGGTGGAGTCAACGCCACCGGAGATAAGGACGAGAACGGAACCTTCGCCGGCCGTGCTCTGTATGTTCGTACGGGCGGTGTCCACGTACTGCTCCATGGACCAGGACTGACGGGCTTTGCAGATACCTGTAGCAAAGTTTTCGAGTATCTGCGTTCCGTATTCGCAGTGGCTCACCTCGGGGTGAAACTGTATGCCTACGATGGAGCTGTCGGCGTTCCGTACCGCCGCGGGCAGGCCGTGCTCGCTTTCCGCGATCAGAACGAAGTCCGCCGGAAGTTCGGCGAGACTGTCGCCATGGCTCATCCAGCTGACAAATCCGTCCGGAACATTGTTGAACAGGGGGTGATCCTGTCTGAGATGCAATCGGGAGCGACCGTATTCACGACGCTCTGCCCGGGAAACCCGGCCGCCTGCCGCATCCACGATCTGCTGCAGACCGTAACAGATTCCGAGCACCGGAACACCTAGTTCGAGTATTGACGGGTGGATTCGCGGCGATTCGGGTTCATGCACGGAGGCGGGACTACCACTGAGAACGATGCCCCTGATCTCTGACACGAGGGATTCGGGAATCGGCTCTGTACCTGCGAGGATCTCTGCGTACACGCCACATTCCCTGATACGGCGGCCAATGAGCTGCGCGGTCTGACTGCCGAAATCAAGAACTGCAATGGTATCCATTATGCCTTCCAGGGGGTTCGTCGAATTATTGTCTGGTCGCGGCTGCTGCCGACGCTGACGATATCAATCGGAGCCTCGACAAAAGACTCTATAAACCTGATGTAGTCCTGCGCTCGCGCAGGGAGGTCCTCATATCTCGAGGCGTTCGCCGTTGAACGCTGCCAGCCCGGCAGTCGTTCGATCACCGGCACTGCCTGCTCGTACTGCCTGAGGCTGGCCGGAACGGTGCGCCAGGTTTTACCTTCGATCGTATACCCTGTGCACACGGCAATCTCATCGAAGCTGTCGTAGATGTCGAGCTTCGTGAGAACCAGTCCATCAATGCTGTTCGTTCGGACCGCGTAGCGGAGTGCAACGAGATCAAGGTAGCCGCAGCGCCGAGGTCGACCGGTTGTCGCTCCGAACTCGTGTCCTATGGTCTGAACCCGCTCACCGAGATCGCCGTCGCGTTCGACGAGGAATTCGCTGGGGAAGGGACCGTTTCCGACCCGGGTCGAGTACGCCTTGAATACGCCGATAACGCGATCGATACGCCGTGGACCGATGCCACCGCCAAGTGCCGCGCCACCAGAAGACGACATGCCACAACTGACATAGGGATAGGTCCCGAAGTCCAGGTCGAGCATGACACCCTGTGCTCCTTCGAGCAGAATACGACGCCCCTGGTGCGAGTGCATACGGTCGGAGAGATCACTCGACATGCGTTTCAGGCGATCACGGTAGGGCTGAAAATGTGCCTGTTCATCCGCCGACAGCTTCGCGAACGTTTCATCGTCCACCAGATCGCAGACGCGAACTCCGTCGCGGGCGGCTTTACGTGCATAGGCGACGCCAATACCGCGACCGGTTGTACCAATGGGCAGACGGCGACTGGCGTCGAGGCGTTTATCCTCCTCCCGGTCACCGGGAAGCAGTACGTGTGCTCGGTCACTGACAAGAACCCTGCCCTTCCACTGTATTCCCTGCGACTCGAGTGTATCGAGTTCCTGAAAAAGGGACGGCACATCGATGACCATGCCTATGCCGAGTGTGACAACGGTATTCGGATACAGAATGCCGCTTGGTACGAGATGAAGCGTAAACTTCTCACCGTCCCTGATTATCGTGTGCCCGGCATTTGCTCCACCGGAGAAGCGGACAACGTCGTCGGCCTGTTCGGCCAGAAAATCGACGATCTTCCCTTTCCCTTCATCGCCCCACTGGGCTCCGATAACGGTTATTGTCATAATTACTTCCTAACGCGAATAATTTGGCGGTTCCTGGGTGATTGACACATCGTGTACGTGTCCTTCCTTGAGGCCGGCCGCGCTAATCTTAATGAACTTGGTATCCGCCCGCAATGCATCGAGATTCCTGCATCCGGTGTAACCCATACCTTTTTTGAGTCCGGTGACAAGCTGATGAAGAAAGGGCTTGAGTTCGCCTTTGTACGGCACTCGACCTTCTACGCCTTCGGGTACGGGCTCTTCGGTCGGGTCAGCCTGATAGCGGTCTCCGCTTCCCTGTCTGATTGCCCCGATGCTCCCCATACCGCGGTACGACTTGAAGATGCGGCCTTCGTAGATGATCTCCCGTCCGGGACTCTCCTTGAGCCCCGCAAACAGATTTCCAATCATGACCGCGTGTGCACCGGCTGCGAGCGCCTTGACCACATCACCAGAGTACTTGATGCCGCCATCGGCTATGACCGGAATGCCGTGCTTCGAGGCTACTTCTGCGGCAAGCCTGACCGCACTGAACTGGGGGACACCGATTCCCGCGACAACACGGGTGGTACAGATACTGCCGGGTCCCACACCGACCTTGATACCGTCAGCGCCTGCTCTGATCAGCGCTTCGGCCCCGTCGCCGGTTGCAACGTTTCCGGCGAGCACGGGAATATCAGGATAGTTTTCACGTACAAACTTCACGGTATCGATGACGCTTCGCGTGTGCCCGTGAGCGGTATCAATTGCCACAAAATCGACCCGGTTTTCGGCAACTGCGCTCATGCGCTTCTCTATCTCGGTCGGTGACACTGCGGCTCCGACGAGCAGCCTGCCTGACCCGTCCATAGCTGCGTTTGGAAACTGCTGGTGTTTTTCGATGTCCTTCACGGTGATCAACCCGATCAGGCGCCCGTCGGAATCGACCACTGGAAGTTTTTCTATTTTGTATTCGTTAAAACGCATCTGTGCGTCTTCCAGACTCGGTATACCTTCGACACACACGGGTTTAGGTGTCATTACCATTTCCACGGTACTGTCAAAATCATCACAGAAGCGTAAATCACGACTGGTGATAATCCCGCACAGTTTTTCACCGTCGAGCACGGGAAGACCGCTGATTCGATGCGAGCCCATGAGTTCCCAGACTTCACGTATGCGCTGATGCTTCGATACGGTCAGCGGGTTCTCGATGACCCAGTTCAGGTAACGCTTTACGGTTCCAACCTGGCGCCCCTGTTCGTCGGGGCTCATGTTCCGGTGAATAACACCTGCACCACCCTGCAGGGCAAGAGCGATGGCAAGATCCTGTTCGGTTACCGTGTCCATCGCGGCGCTTATGATCGGGACGTTCAGGTGTATGCCCCGGGCAATGGTCGTTCGGACATCTGCTTCACCCGGAAGAAAATCCGCGTATCCTGGTAAAAGCAGCACGTCGTCGTAGCTGAGGAACTCCGTCATCTGTTCTCCGGTCGCTGAATGATCCATGTGGTTCTCCTATGTGGTTTTGTGTCCGACCTGATGCGCCAGGGATGCCATGCGTTCTCTCGCAGCTTCCGCGTTACTGAGTGCCTGTTCCACCGCCCGCCCTCGATACCGCTCCGGCACCGAAAACAGCGCTTCCGCCTCGTAGCCGAGGCGTTTCCGGCTTGTCTCATCGATTGTGGTCCAGGTTCTGTGGTCCGATTTCAGCGCGTCCATGAGCGTAATCCCCTCGCTGCCGGCCTTCAGGGTTGCAACCCGTATCTGTTCGTGTGCGTCGGAAACGCCCGCAAGCGCGAGTAGTATGTACGCCGGTTCGGCCATGCACATGTCTCCGGCGGCCGAAAGGTTTCGCCGCATGTGATCAATATCAGGTTCTATACGGGAAAGAACCGTTGCGGTTCTGTGTACTGCCGCCGCAAAGCCTGCGAGGTACTCGGTGACAAACCGGCTGCTCGCCGAGTTAGTAAGATCCCGCTGATGCTCGGAAATCTGATCCATGTAGAAGGTCACAACTCGCGGAGCGTAGGCTTTCCAGAGGCTTTTTACGTGCTCCCAGTTCCAGGGGTTGCGTTTGTGTGGCATGGTTGAGCTTCCAACCTGTGTATCAGTGAACGCCTCGCGTGCTTCGGATATCTCCGAGCGTTGCAGGTTGCGCATATCGTCGGCGAGGTTCGCCAGGATCCCGAAGGCGATATTGATTTCAAGCAGCACCCGCAAACTGTGTTCCGGTTCCACAAGCTGTGTAGAGTGGTCACTCGGCTTGAGGCCTACGCGAGATAGTACGTCACGTTCGAGACCTATGGGGTCGTCGGTGATCACCGAGGTAGCATTATACGCACCGACGGCACCGGCGATTTTCCCCCGGAGATCGGTGAGTAAGTCGTGTATCCGTACGACGGACTTGGAAAGACGGGATGCATATTCGGCGACCGCAAAGCCGAAGGTAACAGGAACGGCAAACTGTCCGTGTGTCCGTCCCACCTGAGCGGTCTCTGCGTACGTTTCGGACAGGTCACAGAGCAGATGGACAACCCGGGCGGTTTCCGGAATAAGCACCTTCTCCACGGCGTCCCGGAGACGAAGGCTTGCCGCGGTATCGAGGATGTCGACGCTTGTGGCCCCGAGATGTATGTACGGGGCCGCCTGAGGGGGCACATGCTTCTTCAACACGTTCACGAGCGCACGAATATTGTGTTGTGTCTTTTCTTCTTCGTCGGCGACTTCCGACGGGTCTATGGCGTCGGCGGAATCCCGGACGGCGGTGAACACCGCGTCGTCGCTGATCCCTTCCCGTTCAAGCAGAGCTACACAGAGTTCGGCTTCGACACGTGCGCAATAGCGTACCGATGCGTGCTCGCTGAGGACGTCGGCAAGCCGTTCGAAGACGTCCCTGTTCGAACGCCAGTACCGATGGTCAAGCGGTGAGAGGTTTCTGTAAATATCACGGGATTCCATAGCGAACAGTGCCACAGGCACGTCACTCATGTAAAGCGTTCGGTGCATTCCCATTCCCATATATGGAGGTTTCGGGTCATACTGGGCGCGATGAAACAACCGCCGACGCTACGATCTATAGTTCTTCTCCTGCTGCCGTCGCTGCTCATTTCCGCGTGCAGTGCCGAGTCACCGATCGCACGTCGCGCCGAAATGGACGGACCGAGACGCGTAACGCCTGTCGCGAGCGAGGGCGTCAGGCTTTCCGGACAGCAGACCGATGAAACCGACACCGCACCACAGGAGTCCGGACCGACGGTGCGTGTCGATCTAGTGCCCGGAGCGCTGGTAGCTGACGTTCTTGAGACCAACCTAACCGGTAACAACTTCGAGGAACAGATCGTAGCCTTTCTTGATCCTTCGGGCGGACACGGCCGGATCGAGGTAGCTGTTATCGAGAACGACATACTCGGCCGTGGCTATCAGCTTGTCTGGCAGGGGCACACCGACGCCGCCAATCTCCGGGGGCTTCGCATTAGCGCGGAGGACGTAACCGGAGACTTCGAGCCGGAGATTATCATTACCGGCGTCGATCCCGATGGCCGGGAGACCCTGAACATCTTCGCGCGTACTCCCGAGCGTACCGAGTTGCGCTACACGGGAATCGCGTCGATTTCCAGTAGCGGAACAATCGAGTTCGAGCGCAGCAGCAGGGACGACAGCTACAATCTTCGCGAACAGATGGCGGAACCTTTCGTGATTGTCGCTCAGGCAGAGGATCCGGACAGCGAAAACATCCTCGATCTCATTGAGACCCGTTTTACCTATTCGCATTCAGACGGAACCTTTGTACAGCAGGAAGAACGCTTTCTCTCCGGTGGTGTTGTCGAGCAGAATCAGCTTCAGGTGCTCTTTCGCAGCGGAGCAGATGAGTTCGCCACCTTCCTCTCCGGCCCCTGGTATAGGGAAACCGGCGAAGGTCTGAGTATTGTCACCTTCGACACACGAGGCGATCGCGTCGTGTTCAACGGAGGAGACATGCAGGAGACCTTTGACTGGGAATTGTCGCGGAAGACGATCTCAAGCGGCGTTCAGATCATGCTGCGCAACCGAAATATCCGCAGCATGAATACCTTTGTCAGAATCAGGGTTCTCGCGCTCGACCAGATTGTCGTCGACCTTCACGACAGAAGCCGCTGGGATGGCACCTACCGGCGAGTCTCCTCATCGTTACTGACAACACTGACTCAGGCAAACGGTGGTCGGACACAACCGGCCACGCTTCAGCTCGACGGTACCTATTCGGATGACAGCGGCGTTGAACTGCATTTCGTAGGCGGTCGTTTCGAGTTGAGCGAGTCCGGCACCCGGTATCAGGGAACTGCCGCGGTGTACCGTCTGCAGAACGACGACCGCTATGTGCTTGAGCTTGTCAAGTTCGATGATACTGCACGCCGGGTCGGACGGCGGGTGTACACGTTCACACACGATATCGCCTCGCACTCCGACAGGATTATCCGGACACTCGAGTTGCAGCCCGCACGGCTTACCGTCAACGGCGTTTCAAGTGCACCCGGTAACAGGCTTCTGCTTGAGCAGATCGAGCTGACTGAACAGCAGTCCTAAAAGAGCAGGAATCCCTCAAACCCCGAGTCCCGGAGTCGAAGAAGAGTCTGTTCTGCGTCGCTCCTGCTCTGTGGGCTTTCAAAACGGATAACAACCCGAAAGGCTCCTCCATCGTTTACTTCCACCGACGCGTCCCATCCTGACTGCTCTATTCTGTTCGCGTGCCGGTCAGCGTTCTGCTCCGACGAAAAGCTTCCAAGCTGTATGCCCGTTGCCTGTGAGCTGGACGTAGTAGCTGCAACCTGCGAGGCAGGGCTGTCGTCAGCGGGATCGGCCGTAACAGATGCAGCAAGCGCATCCAGGGACCAGGACCTGGCGAACAGATGTGACGGGACTGTCGGTAACGATATCCAGTCGGCACCGGCAGCAAGGGCGCCTTCGAGGCTCCCGGGAAACCGCTCGTGTATTGCTTCGAGCAGGTCCGCCAGGCGATCATCTCCGGCTTCACGTGCAAGATACGCGGTCAGAAACATACCGGCCGGATCGTCCGGATCGAGACGAAGGATGCGGTCAAAAGCATCGTCGGTCCGTCCGAGGTGAAACAGCGCACGAATTCCGAGTATGGACGCATCCCGCCGTATCGTGTTGTTTACCGCAGCAGTCTCGAGGACAACGGCACGTTCAAGCGCTGAGCGGTGTTCGCCGATTTCGATCAACAGGGCTGCACTGCGCAGCGCAAAACTTTGCGCCTGTTCGACAGAGTCGCTTCCTCGAGCTGCCGCGTCAAAGCCTTCGATAGCTTCGGAAAAATCACGCCGCGCCAGAGCTCTGTAGGCCTGTTGCTGCAGGTTTTCATGCGCATCCTCAGCAGATACCCATACAGGAAGCAGAATCAGAAGGACGACTGCTAGTCTGTGGCTCAGACTAAAGCGGTCGCGGGGGGACAGATGTACTTGCGTCAGTGCCCTGTGTGTCGGGGCTGCCATCCGATTCTTCATTATGAGGTAACGCCTTCTTTTTCGACCGGCCGAACCGCGCCGACTTCTTCTCGCCGGCGATGCTCGCGTTCGATTTCTTCTTTTCTTCCTTATATTTCGTCGACAGTTCACGGCGTTTCTTGAGTGCCTTCGAAAGCGCAAAGGGAAGCATGGTCAACGCACCAAGCAGATACGCGGAACCAAGCCCCATGAATACAGGTACATTTTCAAAGGTATGAAAACCGAACGAGATATCGGTGGAGTGGTTGATATTCAGACCAGCAAAAATAATAACGAGTGCCAGTCCGATGAGAAAGAGAAGAAATTTCCACGGCATAATACCTCCAGGTACGCGCTCAACGACGACTCTGCATGCCCTTCAGAAACTTGTACAGGTTATATCCACCGTACCCGAGCAGTCCCAGCCCACCGAGGGAGAGGAGTCCCCCACCTCCGATGCCCAGAGCGGCAAGACCGGTAACAATTCCTGCAGCAGCCATGACGCCTCCGGCTACGCGGTCTTCGGGGGACGATTTTGCGATTGCCGCTCCGCCAAGGGCCAGCGCGATGCCGATTATGCCGCCTATGGGCGACCCGGCTGCAACGCCGAGGATCAGGAGCGCACCGCCGCCGCCAATTCCGCCTAATGCCCGGGTGGCGTTCCGTGCAAGTGTATCAGTTGGGACTATTTCATTCATTACGGTACTTCTCTCCTGCTGGAAGTATAATGCCGGGCCGGCTTCTCGGCAATTGCATCAATGCCTGAAGCTTCGTTGTCCGGTAAAACACATGGTTGCTTCGTGTTCGTTACACGCTTCAATCGACTCGGAATCACGAAGCGAACCTCCAGGCTGCAGTACGGCCTTCGCGCCTTCGCGTAATCCTACGTCGATACCGTCGCGAAACGGGAAAAAGGCATCGCTGACCATGCAGCTGCCAAGAAGTCCCGCGTGTTCGTCGGCAACACGCTCGTCGACTGCCGACCTCTGTGGGTCCGATAGTTCTCCGTAAACGGTGCCGTGCATTTCAACGGCGAGACGCTCAGGCGCCTTGCGATATGCCTTATCCCGCGCGATCTCCGCTACGCCGACTCGGTCCTGCTCCCCGGTGCCAATGGCGACCGTTGCTTCATCCTTCACGTACAGAACAGAGTTGCTGGTCACGCCGGCTTCAACGAACCATCCGAAAATCATATCGCGCTTTTCAGCTTCGGTCGGAGCCCGTTGTACGGTGAAGACGTCCCCTTTTCGTTCGGTAGATGCAGGAACAAGCTCCGCGGCAGTCAAACGCTTCGGCTGGAAGCTCCACTGCAGCACAAGCCCCCCGTCCATCAGTGACTTGATGTCAACGACCCGCAAGGGTTCATACGCTGCAAGCCTGTCCATGGCCTTTACTCGCATGACTCTCAGGTTCTTCCGGGTAGCGAACACATCGAGGGCTTCGGGCGTGTAATCGGGAGCAACGACCACTTCGGTGTACGCGTCGGCTATGCGACGGGCTGTTTCCGCGTCAATTGTGCAGTTAATGCCGACCGCTCCGCCAAACGCTGCAATGCGGTCAGCGTTATACGCACGCGTGTAACTGCCGGCTGCATCGTCTCCGAGCGCGACACCGCAGGGATTGTTGTGTTTGATGATAACCGTAGCCGGGCGGTCGCCGAAATAGCGTAGTATGCCGAGGGCGGCGTCGGCGTCGGTGATATTGATTTTGCCGGGATGCTTGCCGCTTTGCAAAAGTTCCGCTTCCGAGGCGAGTCCCATGCCGGGCTGCACGGTTTCCACGTCGCCGAGGCGAAGATTTCCGTTCGCGAGGCGGTAGAGTGCCGCAGGCTGATCGGGGTTCTCGCCGTAGCGCAGCCCCATTTCGTTTCCTTCTATATCCCATGTCACCTTTTCGTAGTGCAGGGTCTGATCACCATCGTCAAGGTGCATGGTCAGGCTTATGCGTGGCGCAAAGGCATCCTTCGTAATCTCCCGGTACATGCTGCTGAGTTTAGCCATTGCTCAGGTACCCTTCAGCGAGTTCTGTTGCCGCCTTCCCGACAAACCAGTCCGAAATCGCTGCATCGTACGCAGCCGTTACGGTAAAGGCCTGCTGTGCCAGGCCTGCCCGGTACGAGAGGCTCGTAACGCCGCGGTGTGAGGCGAGCTCGTCGGCGAGACCTTCGTACTGCCCGGGAGAGGAAAGCACTGCCACGCGCAGATAGTTTTTTGCCGCTGCCCTGAGCAGGGTCACCCCGCCTATGTCGATGTTGCCTCGTCCTTGTTCGACGTTTTCCGGGGCCTCGGCAACGGCCTGTTTGAACGGGTACAGATTGACCACAACAGCGTCAATGAGCCCTGCACCACTGCGCTCGCGATCCTGCTGGTGGTGGGGATTATGCGCTTCGCCGAGAATACCCAGGTACAGCTTGTAGTCCAGTGTCTTCACCAGGCCGCCGTCTGTTTCCGGCGAACCGGTATACGATGCAACATCGCGGAGTCCGTCAAACCCGGGAAGCAGTTCCTGTAACGCCCGAAAGGTTCCCCCCGTAGAAAGAATTTCGATGTCGGGGCAGTTCTGAACCAGCGACGGTGCCAGTTTCTCAAGACCGGTTTTGTCTGAGACACTTATGAGAATCCGCTGTAATGCTACCAGATTATCTACTCTGCCAATTGTATGGGTTACCATCAGTGTGTCCGTCCTTCCTGTTTCCTGTGATTTTTTGCCGCTTCCAGTGTGTTCTTCAGCAACATGGTGATGGTCATGGGACCCACTCCTCCGGGAACCGGGGTAATCGCAGAGGCGATTTCCGATACCGCCTCGTAGTCGACGTCGCCCACAAGCCGGTACCCGCGTTTCCTGGATGCGTCGTCGACGCGGTTGACACCGACATCGATCACGACCGTCCCGGGGCGGACCATATCGCCCGTGATTGTTCGCGGACGCCCGATCGCGGCGATCAGGATATCCGCCTGTCGGGTGTGTACGCTAAGATCGGGAGTACGGCTGTGACAGATTGTCACGGTCGCGTCTCCGCCATCGCCTTTCCGCAGCAGCAGGTTGGCGAGACTCTTACCTACAAGGGTGCTCCGACCTACGATGACCACGTGTTTACCGGATACGCGTATTCCATTGTGGGAGAGCATCATGGCGACCCCGTATGGTGTGCAGGGAATATACGTGGGTTCTCCCTTGAGAAGCGCACCGAGACTCTGCACGTGCAGACCGTCGACGTCTTTGTCCGCTGCGATACGCGCAAGAACTTCCGACTCATCGAGCTGTTCCGGCAGCGGCAACTGGACGAGGATGCCATCGATCCCGGTATCCGAGTTCAGGCTGTCCACGGCTCCAAGAACGTCCTCGCGCGAGGCGTCAGCGGGCAGCCGGATTTCCCTACTCATCATGCCGGCTTCCTCACAGGCTTTTTCCTTGCCCTTCACGTAGCTGAGACTTGCCGGATTGTCGCCAACCAGTATGACTCCGAGCCCCGGCTTACGTCCGGAGAGTCCGGAAACCTCGCGTGCGATTTCTGCCCGAATTGCAGCAGCAGTTTTTTTCCCGTCGAGTATCTGTGCGCCCATGTAGATTGATACCATGTCAGGGCGTTTCCTTCAACGGACTCCGACTGTGCGCAAATCTGGTGTTTTTGCGGGGTGTTCTTGGCCAATGCGCGGTCCAAGTGATACACTCACAGCTATTATGCAGCACTACTTGCCGAACCGCGAAAAGCGGCCTGCCAGTTTCATCATTGTGTCGTTGCTCCTCGTTCTGGTGGCATCCCCGCTCTCTTCCCAGATTACTGACGAAGAAATTGTAGTGCCCCAATACGACCTCGGAGACCAGTTTTTCACCATCAGTCTTGGCCCGATGTTTCCGCTGTTCTTTCAGAACCCGAACGACGGGTTTTTCAACGCAAATGCGGACATGAATCTCAGGGCAGCCGGCGGAACGGGTTCTCTCGCATGGCATGGCTTTCTGAACAACGAATGGAGTCTCGGAGGCCGTGTCACGGGCTCGTTCATGAACAGCGTGAACGAACGCACGCTGTACGTCGTTCCGATCACCTTCGAGGCAAACTACCTGATCAGCGCGTTCCCCTTTGAGTTCCCGCTCAGTGTCGGAACTGGAATCAGTTTCACCGGCCTTTCCGGAAACACCTACGTGGGACCCGTTGTGTCGCTCGGCGGCGGCGCATACTGGCGCTACACCGAGGACTGGGCATTCGGCATGAACACTAACTGGTTCTGGGTGCCTCAGTTCTATACGAACAGTGATCGCACGCCTCCGCCATCCGACAGTCGTTTCGGGAACTTCCTCGAGCTGAGCTTCGGTGCACGGTACAGCTTCTAATGCGACGTTTCACAGGCATACGCACAGGTTTCAGGAGACAGCACACAATGATACGTACAGCGACGAAACAGAACATGACACGATGGATGACCGTAGCGGGCATCGCTTTTCTTGTCGGCCTTGGTGCCTGCTCGCACGAAGTCGGACTGTTTGCAAGCCTCGAGCAGGAGATACCGGTCGACGAGGAACGCGGCTTTCCGACCAACGGTTCGATTCATGGCCTCGTGTTTCACGAGACCGGAGGCACTGGCAGGTATTTTGCCGGCGGTTCAAGCCTCTGGGTACGGGAGGCTGTGGATGCTTCGGAGACGAGTCTGGAGGGGTGGACCCGTATAGCACCACCCTCCTCAGGGCTGACGCTTTCCTCCATGGCGCTGGTCGGCGGCGAGATTTTTGCTGTGTACGGCGGCAACGTGTACAGCCGGACCGCGGGTGATCAGACTGGCGTAAGCTGGGGTAATCCGGTGGCTGCATTTGATACTGCCACGGCACTACAGGTTTTTGCGGTGACTGTTGGCGGGACCGATACCTTCGTGGTTTCGGCTTCGGTTGAAGGTGGAAACAGGCTTCTTGATAATTCAGGCGCCGAGATATCGGGACTGGAGAACGTAAACACGATTTACGACGTTACCAATTTTGGTGACCGGATATACGTACTTACCAACACGCAGCTGTTTCGCGGTGCCGAGAATGACCTACTGACGGGAATGGCACCGGTGACCATCGCCGGAAGCACTTCCAGCACCTTCCGCGACATGCAGGTACGTGGCGACGACGACGACGAACTCTGGATCGCCGGGAAAGGCAGGTTGTACTGGAGCAACGACGGCACTAACTGGACAAATTCCGATTCGATCACCCCCGAAGACTCCAGTACCGAGGTGCAGTTTACAGGCCTCGGGTTCGTAACTGTCGATGGAACCGAATACGTTCTCGCGAGTACACAGGCGAATGGTTTGTATGAAGGCAATGATCCTGATGACCTGTCGAGTCTGCGCGCTGAAGGCTCAGAGCGCACGCTCATCGGTCGCAGCGGCAACTATCTTACTACCCAGATCGCCGGACGTGCCGTTGACCGCATCGTTATAGACGCGAACGGCTCGGCTCGTGGCCTTGACGGTCCCCTCGTCTTTCTCGGAACACCGGGGCGCGGACTCTGGCGCGGACAGCAGGAAAACGGGGACTTTATCTGGCGTCGGGAGTAGCTGTTCAGGCGTAGCCGAAAAGACGCAACAGAATATCCGCGACTTCGGGGTCCTTGTACTGGGCCCTGATTTCGTCGGCTGTCAGACCGACAAGCTCATGGCTCAGGTAGTGTATCCAGTTGTCGTCGTCCGGTGACTCTATGACGTGCTTTCGACTGTAGAAGTCGGGCTTGATCGGCATAATGTCCTGCTTGAAGGTGCGAATCTTGTAGTCGTGAACCGCGATCTTTATGTCTTCGCGGGGTATGCCTTTCTCCAGAATAATTTCTACCAGATGGTTTATGGTCCGCCCCGAGTCAAAAATATCATCTACAAGAAGCACCTTGTCGCCGCTTCGCAGATACTCCGGCTGATACGTCCAGCCATCGACCATGACCCGTTCCTGTGTGCGAATATCGGTGTAGCTGCGGGCTACGACTGCGGCATAAAAAACGGGCCTGTCATCATCCTTCTTGAGAACCTTGAAGTATTCGCTTATGACGTTCCCCATGTACGCACCGCCCCTGAGGGACACGTAGATAACGTCCGGTATGAAACCGCTTTCCTGTATCTGATGTGCAAGCTTCAGGGCGTTATCACGTATCCGGTCGTAGGGGCTGTATTCTTTGGACATGCGTCTGTTCTCCGGGATTGATCAGCCGTTTATGGTTGTCTGACGGGGCTGGCCGTTTCGCACGTAGTCGACACGAACTGATGCACCGCTTCCGGCACCAAGGGCGCGGTAGAAATCCATGGCATCTGAGGTGTCTTCACCGTTCACCGCGGTTATCACGTCGCCTCGTCTCAGCCCCGCATCTGCGGCCGGTGTGCGGCTTTCGACCGCTGAAATGACGACTCCGTCATCTCCCGAAGGTATGCTGAAACTCCGCCGTACGGCATCGGTAAGCGATTGTATGCGCAGTCCGGGCCAGAGGTTTCCCTGCGCGCTGAGTACGGCCTGATCATCGTCACGTCTGCCTATCGTCACCGTAAATGTCATCCGTTCGCCAAGCCGTATTACGCCGAACTCCGCATCATCACCGGCGATCAGGTCTCCGACAAGAAGCGTAAGTTCCTGCGGTGTTCGCACACGCGCGCCGTTAACGGATGTGACATAATCACCTGGCAGCAGACCGTATTCCCAGGCAGGACTGCCACGGAAGACGTTATGTATCATGGCGCCGAGCGTCCGCGAAAGCCCGAGTTCTTCAAGCACTTCTGACGAGGTGTCAGGAATACTCACGCCGAGCCAGCCGTATTCAACTTCGCCGGTCTCTATGAACTGGTCGATCGCGCGTCGAGCGTTATTGATTGGAATCGAGAATCCCAGCCCCATGCTTCCGCCGGTCTGACTGGTGATCCAGGTGTTGATGCCTACCACCTCGCCTGCAAGGTTCACGAGCGGCCCGCCGCTGTTTCCACGATTGATGGCGGCGTCTGTCTGTATGAAGTCACTGATGTTCCCTTGCGGACCGCCCATGCGGCCGGTCGCGCTGACTATCCCGGCGGTGACCGTACTCTGGAACCCGAACGGACTGCCCATAGCGAGTACCCAGTCACCGACCTGCAGCTGGCTGGAGTCACCGAGCGGTGCGATGAGGATATCCGGCTCATCCGTCTCGAATGAAACGAGGGCCAGGTCACGGCGCGGGTCGGTGCCGACGACCTGTCCGTGAAACTCGCGAAGATCGTCAAGGGTAACCGATATCTCGTCGGCATTTGAAACAACATGGTCGTTCGTCAGCACATAGTAGGTATCGCCGTCGCGGCGGACGATTACCCCGCTTCCGAGGCCGGGATTTCTGAACTCCGGTGTCGGTGTTGACCCGTCATCCTCGGGTTCACCAAAGAAGAAGTCGAACCATGGGGCTGCACCTCCGCCACCCTGTGGTGTTCCCTGTCTGATCTCGATAATCTCTATCTGCACAACGGTAGGCAGAATGCGTTCCACCGTGGCGCGGAAACTGTCCTGAAGCCCCTGTGCGTCGATTACCGGCGTCTGTCCGCGTTCACCCGATTCCTGCTGAGCCTGAACTGCTGATGGCGGCTCAACGGCAGTTGAACAGCTGAAAAGGACCATGGACAACACGAAGCCGATTATGACTCCGGAGAGTACCAGGTTGGAAAAGAGAATTTTACGCGAGTAGAAAAATCGGTTTTTGCTCATAATAGGGTCTCCATACAGAACATACGAAAAGATGTTGATTATTATCCAGTCATGTACGGAATTTTCTGCGAACCGTCAGAATCTCCGGGCCGTCGACCGTAATTGCCACGGTGTGTTCGTAGTGAACCGACACCGATCCGTCAGCTGTCACGACCGTCCAGTCATCATCAAGAACGGTGATGTCATCGCCACCGAGATTTACCATGGGCTCTATGGCGATTACCATTCCCGGTTTCAGTCGAGGATTTGGCCCTCTTCCGACGAAGTTACTTATATGCGGATCCTCGTGAAGCGCAAGCCCGACGCCGTGCCCACCGTATGGTCGAACCAGACCATAATGCTGCGCGTGATTATGATCGTAAACTGCCCGTGAGATATCCTTGAGTCGGTTACCTGGCTGTGCGGCTGTGATACCGAGATACAGGCTTTCCTCGGCGGTTTTCATGAGTGCATGAACTGCCGGAGAGACATTCCCGACTGCTATGGTATGCGCAGAATCGCTGAAAAAGCCGTTGAGTTCGATTCCACAGTCGATGCTCACGATATCTCCCGACTTCAAAGCATCACGGCCGGGAATGCCGTGGATAACCGCTTCGTTTACCGAGAAACACAGGCTTGCCGGGAATCCGTGGTACCCGAGGAAAGCCGGTCTTCCGCCGCCATCCTCGATCATCTGCTGTACTGCAGCGTCGATCTCAAGCGGGATGGCACCTTCCACGATCAGGGTTTCGGCGGTATCAAGGACGTCCGCGAGAAGTCGGCACGATTGTCGGATGCCCTCGATCTGTTTTGAATTCTTGATTTTTATCATTGCCGTTCCTGTGCCTCCGGGTCAGCTCTGCCGCGAAAGGAGTGATCGTTCCAGAAGACGGGCACGTGGATTATCGGGATCAAGGCTCCGGGCTCTGAGAACGTGTTCAGAAGCATCCTGAGGTCTGTTCGACCGCAGAAGCACTTCGGCGAGCCGTACATGCATGTCCGCACGCGTCACCGAGGCCGCAGCTCGAGCCTCCGCACCCTGAATCGCGTTTGTAATTACTGACGCTGCATGAGCAAGCTCGCGTCTATGGGCAAGCACAAGACCACGATTGTACTGGCTGTACCAGGAATGTCCGGCTGTTTCCATGAGATCCTCCGGCGGCGATCCGCTTCCACTCAGGTGCAAGGCGATTCGCACACTATCGAGCCACGGTGCATCCGTACCATCGGCCATGTCTCGCAGAACGGAGAGACTTTGACGGTCAGCAGTTTCGACGGAGCGTCTGGCAAGCCAGTGTGCGTACACATTGGTCTGGGGATATCGTGACATCAAGGACCACACGCGTGCTTCCTGTTGCTCCGGCAGAATTCGCTCATCGAGGGTGACCGCGAGTATACGAAGTACAGCCATACCGTCGTCCTCCCCCTCGTCGCCCGCCTCAGCAATTACGTCAGCGAGCGTTCCCAGGGCATCGCGGTTTCGACCAGCTTCCGCCAGAGCAACGGCGAGGTCGGCGATCAGATTCGGATCATTCAGGGATAAGCCCTCGCGCAAAATATCGACGCGGTATGACAGGTCTTCCTGCAGGTAGGCGTAGGCTCGACGTGAAAAGCGCCCAAGGCTTCCCGAGGCATCGGTCGCCATAACCCGCAGATAGCGATCCCCGGCCTCCTGCGGGAAACCCCGGAGAACATCCATGTCAGCCAGAAGCATCTGTATGTCCGGCGCCTGCTGCTGCTGCCCGGTGAGTCGCTGTTCGTATTCGGAAGCTCGGCTTGCGTCGCGTTGCGAGGCGAAAAACCGGAGTGCCAGACCCGACATATCGGAAGCCGGATCATCGGCAACGTACGTATCGAGCAGAGACTCAACCTGACGCATTTTTCCCTGTTGGAGAAGGAGAAGTACGGCATTATGCAGGAATTCGGTTTCTCCGCTTGTTTTGAAGATCAGTTCTCCAGACTCCGGATCGGGTTCTCTCGAAAACGCGAGGATTCTGGATGCGAGGCTCTCACCAGTTGCTTCGAGAACGGGTTGGATATGCGTTGATCGTAATGAGGTTTCCGCAACAACGCTGTCGTATCGATCCGACAGGAGTCGTGCTGCTGACTCATACGCGAGGTCTGCAGCGTCATCACGGAGCAAAACGAGTGCGCGAAGGGCGTGCAGGTCTTCCGATTCCGGATGCGCAGTTACGGCGGTTTGAAAGATTTCGGTCAGGATACGGGCGGACGAAACATCCTCAATGCGAAGCGCCCGGCTCCCGATTTCCCGCCAGCGCGATACCGCATGCGACTGGTCCGACATGTTCCGCAGAACAGTCTCTGCCTGACCGTAGGCGCCGGTACTGATGTACCGGTCGACGCGACGGATGTCCTCGGTAAAACGGGCTGCGTCGCGCGCGAACCGGACCCCGGTTCCAAGGAGAACAAACAGAAGAATCGCCGCGAGTAGCGACATTACCAGAATCAGAGCATAGGAAAGGCTTCGTTTCATGTACCCGTGCTCTCCTGACGATTCCGGCTTATACCGTCAAGAACCCCGTTCACGAAGCGAAACGAATCGTTACCCGCAAACTGACGAGCCAGCTCGACGGCTTCATCGATTGTTACCGAGGCCGGAATATCCTTCGAGTACAGCAGGCTGTAGGCAGAGATGCGCAATATTGCGAGGTCCGTCTTACCAATGCGGTCAAAACCCCAACGCGACAGATGCGCCTTTATCTCCGCGTCCACCGTCTCAAGCTGCTCCAGGGTGCCTGCAACGAGAAGCTGCGCAAAACTGATAACCGAGCGATTGTCCTGCTCGGTTTCTCCTTCCGGCGGTTCGTACCAGTCGAAGTCAAGAAGATCTGTTTTCGAGGCTGCCCCGACATCCCACGCGTACAGCGCCTGGAAGGCGAGCACGCGCGACCTGCGTCTTACACCCATGGACCGGTTCCGCCCGTTTCGAACACGATCATTCTATAGCCGTGATTCGTGCACGGTAATTTCTGCCTCGTCACGAAGAGCCTGAAGTGCATCGTTCCCGGCTCGCTGAAACTCTGTCTGAAGTCGTTCGTTCATGAGGAAGCTCACGATATTCTGCCTGACAGTTATATCCTGTCCAGGAAAGAGCTGATCATCCAGCTCCAGGAAACGCGGCTGACGACTGTCGGTGACCTGCATTACGTGTACGCCGATATTGGACCGTACAACGCCGGAGATTTCGTTTGCTGCCAGATCGAATGCCGTGTCGACAAAGTCACTTCCGTAAATCTGTCGTATCTGCCGGTCATTCTGCGGCATATATCCAAAATCGGCTGCGTCGTACTCGTCCGAGACCGACGCGTTCTGAAACAGACGTGTAAAGGCATCTTCGCTCCCATCGGTAGCAGACCAGACTCTCTCAAGCCGTTGCGCCGCCGCATCCTTCTGAGCCTCATTCATGTTTCGTGTGTCAATGTACAGATGCCGGAACCGTACGAGCGCAGGATTGATGAACTCCGACCTGTTCTCGTTGAAGACCTGCCGGATCTCACTCTGAGAAGGCTCCGGGATGTTCTCAAGACGCTGCCGCTGGGTTTCCTGTACGTATCGCTGCTGAAGCAGCTGCTTCCTGAGCTCTGCAATATAGTCGTCAAAGGCGAGCCCGATCTGCTGTTCGACGAGCATGCGAAACTGTTCTTCACTGACCGCCGGGCCAAGCCCGCGACGTTCCTGATCGATAAACTGCTGCAGCTGGCTATCGCTGACTTCAATTCCGGATCGAGCGGCTGCCTGAGCGATCAACTCGTCGTTAATCATGGACTCGAGAACCTCCCGCCGTTCTTCAGCCGTCAGGTCGCGACCTAATTGTGACTCGAAGAGTGCCGCCTGACGGTTTAATGCTCTGTTCCCAATGTTGACGGTTCGTTCGAGCCGAACAACCGCGACCGTGCGATCGAGAATCTGGGCTGACGCAGGAGATGCAAGCAGCACCAGTGCGCAGAGCGCAAGAAAGACGGCCGTTTTTCTCTGTTGAAATATAGTTGCCATAGCTGCCTGAATGTACCACACGCAGGCACTAAAAATCTACCGGCTGACATCCCCACCGTGATACGGGATTCAGAAGCTCTCGAGATATCCGATTCGTTGCTTGAGTTTCTTGATGCCGGTCATTTTATCGTCGAGCTCGAGAGCACGCTCAAGATAGCGTATCGCACGATCGTAATCTTCCCGGTCGGAGTAGATTTCCGCCGCTTTCTTCAGAAAGAACGCCGTATCCTTGCGCGAAAAATTGAACGAAATGAGTTCTTCAAGACAGTCGAGCACGACTTCGGTATTCTCGCGCTCGATCATGCGAAAACAGGTAATGTTTTTCAGCTTCTCAATGATTTCATCGATAAAGTGACGAAAATACGGTCGCTCGGCCTCACAACGCACGAGTCGCTTGAGCAACGCATATGCCTGCAGATAGTTTCCCCTGCTCTCGTACTCTTCGGCGAGCAGGAATACACAGTCCATGTAGTCTTCCCGGTCGAGATGATTTTGAAGGTCAAACGTTTTCCTTGCACAAAGCGATGAGAACAGTTCTACGGCATCCTGTTCGCGGCTGTGCAGCAGGTCGAAAAAAATGAGTTTTGATTGGCTGTCCAGATCCCCAACTCGCGCTTTCAAGAATTCCCGGTAATCGAACCTGTACTTCTGTGCGGCGATATAGTGCGTGCGATCGTAGACTGCCCGACGTTCCGGATCAGCAAGCGTCTCGTACGCGCGCAGGAGCGTTCGCATTCGCGACGCGGCGGATTGTTCGTTCCCGCCAGCGAGGTCCGGATGCAATTCTTTTGCGCGTTTTCGAAAGGCTTTCTTGAGATCATCCTGGGAACACTCCGTCTGAACTCCGAGGATTTCGTAATACGTAGGTGCAGTGGCCATCGATTCATCACACTATCTTATCGTGGAACAGTATAGGTGAGCCTGTCACCGGTCGTCAACGCTTGCACCTGCTCCAGACGCATAAGTGCACCGTAGTACGGGTAAAGGATCAGTCGACCTTAAGTCGTTTCCCTGTTTCCAGTGCGTCCCCTTCACTGGCGATGACGTCGGAGTACTTCAGGAACATGCCTTCCGACTCCATTTCGTGCATGAGTTTCGACAGAGACCGGAGCGTCGAGAGCCCGCTCTTGATGACGAACGCGAAAGATCTCTTTCCAGCAACAATCCCTGCTGCGGCAAGAAATCTCCGGAGCTCAGGGGGGATGCTGCCCTTGAAGAATGCGGTGCCTTGAGATCCCACACAAATGTACTCGAACATGGTCAGCTTCGTATTCACGTCGCGAGAGGCATCAACCACGGTAAGTTGATGCCCCTGCTGCTCGAGCCCCTGCGCTAGTTTCGACGACACGGCAAGCAGCTTGTCGCGATTCCTGGTGGGATAAAAGACAACGGCAATTCGCATGAAGATCTACCTTATTCGGAGCTGTCAGAGGCGTCGGTACTGACGTCGGGGAGATCCAGTTCCTGCAGGATGCCGGGTTCTTCGTCCGCATCGTCCTGCAACCACCATTCAGTCGAGCTGCCTTCACCGCCGCGAAGTCGGGCAGCCGCCTGCTCGATGTCGCCCGAGTCCGGTGTCCGGCTGAACCACGCCAGCGCAAAGGCCGTGATGATAAACACCGCGCCGAGAATACTCGTCGCCTTGGTGAGTATGTTTCCGGAGCGGTTACCGATTTGCGACGAACCGCCCCCGCCGCCAAAAATGCCTCCCATGCCTTCGCTTCCTTCGTCCTGAAGCATTACAAGGAGTATCAGCAGCGATGCTGAGAGGATGAAGATTACCAGTAGTATAATGCTAATTACGCCCATAAATTTCCTTTTGTTCAGGCATTAACGATGGCTGCAAAATCCTCTGCTTTCAGAGATGCGCCACCGACTAACGCCCCGTCGATGTTTTCCTTTCCAAGCAAGCCCGATGCGTTATCCGGCTTGACCGAGCCACCGTACTGGATGACCAGGCTTTCGGCTGCGGCACTTGAATACATGTCTCCGATTGCGCGCCGGATATGTGCGTGGATCGCATCTGCATCCTCCGGCGTAGCCGTTCGACCGGTGCCAATGGCCCATACCGGCTCGTAGGCTACGACGACTCGCGCAAGCAGGTCTTCAGAAACCCCTGCGAGACCACTCTCAAGCTGGGTTCCCACGACGCGCTCTGCCTTTCCGGTATCACGCTCTTCAAGAGTTTCCCCGACACAAAGAATTACCTCGAATCCATGTGAAAGTGCAAGCACCACCTTGCTGTTAATCAGCGAATCGGACTCCCCGTAGTCGTGGCGTCGTTCCGAATGCCCGAGAATGACCGATGAAACACCGATATCCGCGAGCATCAGCGGTGATATCTCACCGGTGTGTGCACCCTTTTCGGCGGCGGCCATATTCTGTGCGCCGAGCTCGACGTGGCTCCCGGCGACGATCTTCGAAACGGTGTGAAGCGCCGTAAACGGCGGCGCTACGAGAACGCGAAAGTCAGTTCCTTTGGTCCGTTCTACGATTGCGGAAGCGAGAGCTTCCGCCTCCGCAATGTTCATGTGCATTTTCCAGTTTCCGGCTACAAATCGTTTTCTCATAGTTACTCCTGATTCCGCTCGAGTACGGCAATCCCCGGGAGTTTCTTACCTTCGAGAAACTCAAGACTCGCCCCGCCCCCGGTCGACACATGGTCGATTTTACCCGCGAGCGAAAACTTGTTCACCGCGGCGACAGAGTCACCACCGCCGACGACGGTCGTGCCCTTGCATTCGGCTACCATCTTTGCCGTTTCGAGCGTTCCGGCAGCGAAGGCGTCAAATTCGAAGACTCCCATGGGGCCGTTCCATACAAGACTTTTCGCACCTGCGATAGCAGATTTCATTGCGGCTATTGTTTTCGTTCCGATGTCCATCGCGATTTTGCCGTCGGGGACGTCGGGTGATGCAATCTCATCCGCTGCCGCAGTTTCAGAAAATTCGTCGGCGACCATGTGATCGAGGGGAAGCAACAGTTCCACCTTCAGTTCCTTCGCCTGTTGAATGAGCGAGCGCGCGGTCTCGATGTAGTCTTCCTCGACAAGACTGTTACCAATGCTGTGGCCCTGTGCCTTCAGAAACGTGTAGCTCATACCACCGCCTATTATAAGGGTCGTGCACTTGGGCATCAGCGTTTTCAGCACGTCGATTTTCGTCGACACTTTTGCACCACCGATTATCGCTACAAAGGGCTTTGCCGGATTGTCCAGAAGTGGTCCAAAGAACTGAACTTCCTTCTCTATGAGAAAGCCTGCGGCACCAGGGAGAAGGCGGGCCACGCCCTCGGTAGAAGCATGCGCGCGGTGCGCGCTGCCGAATGCGTCGTTGACGTAGGCATCGCCGAGCTTCGCGAGCGCCCTGGAGAACGACTCGTCGTTGGTTGTTTCTTCTGCGTGAAAACGGGTGTTTTCAAGAAGGATCACACTCCCGGTTTCGGCATCGGCAACGAGTTTCTCGACCTCTTCACCCACACAATCGGACGCCATTATGACCGTTCTGTGAAGCAGCTTTTCCAGTTCTTTTGCTACCGGAGCCAGACTGTACCTGGGATCCGGACTGCCCTTTGGTCGACCGAGGTGACTCATGAGAATTACCTTGGTCTCGGGTTGCTCAAGTATATACTTGATAGTCGGCAGGGCAGCACGTATGCGTGTGTCGTCAGACACGGTCCCGTTTGAGATCGGAACGTTGAAATCCACACGGACAAGCACCTTCTTCCCGGACAGATCCAGGTCGCGGACTGTTCGAATTGCCATATGATCCTCCTGAGAGTCGAAGCGAATAGAAAATCGACCCGACACCGAGACGACAAAGGCGCCACGCGGGAATCGGGTCGAATGTGGTTATCACGGATACCACCGCGTGCCTGCATCGGCAACCGCGGTATATCCGGAAGCGGGCCTATGGCCTTTTATACAAGCTTCTCTGCGAGATCGACGACCCTGTGTGAGTAACCCCACTCGTTATCGTACCAGCTGAAGACCTTCACCATGTTGCCCTGAAGCACCTGGGTTGAAAGCGCGTCGATGATCGACGAGTGTGAGTTATGCACGATATCGATGGAAACAATCGGATCCTCACAATACTGCATGATACCCTTCATGGGACCATCAGCCGCCTTCTTGAACGCTGCGTTGACTTCCTCGACAGTGACGTCTTTCTCCAGTTCGGCGACAAGATCGGTGATGGACCCCGTCGGTGTCGGCACACGAAGCGCGACACCGTCGAGCTTGCCGTTGAGGGCAGGAAGAACCTTTCCGACGGCGCGTGCGGCTCCAGTCGTAGTCGGTATGATGCTCGCAGCGGCGGTGCGTGCCCGGCGAAGATCCTTGTGCGGACCGTCGAGTGTATTCTGGTCATTTGTGTACGAGTGTACCGTGGTCATGAAACCTTTCCTGATTCCGAAGTTCTCGTGCAGAACCTTTGCCATTGGCGCGAGACAGTTGGTTGTACACGATGCGTTGCTCACGTAGGTGTCTTCGGATTTCAGCTCGCCGTCGTTAACGCCGAGGACGATCATGCGGTCAATCGCATCCTTTGCCGGCACCGTGAGAATGACCTTTTTTGCGGGAAACCTGGCGTTCTTGACGTGATCGCCATAGCCGCCTTTCGGGCTTTCTTTCGTCACAAAAATACCGGTTGACTCGATGACTACATCCGGCGAGTCGCCCCAGGGAATCTCCGCGGGGTTCCGTTCCGAACAGACCTTGTAAGACTTTCCGTTCACGATGATCGCGCCTTCATCGTAAGAAACATCGCCTGTGAGTTGACCCTGTGTAGAGTCGTACTTAAGCAGATGTGCCAGTGTTTTGGTGTCGGTAATATCGTTGATCGCCACCACTTCAATACCCTTTTCAAGGGCAATCTTGAATACGTTACGTCCAATTCGTCCAAATCCATTTATCGCTATCTTCATAAAAACTCCTTCTATGTGAAGATAATCACATGCCCCAATGATAGGGGAAATGGGAAAGAGGTGTCAATTTGGCGAATGGCATCCGGTAACGAATTATCGAATCTCCCGTATGCGCCAGTACAACGGTGAAAACGCCGGTCGATCCTCGATTGTTCGAATCTGATCGTCGGCGTTCAGAAGAACGGTATCACCTATTGCGAAAAGGTCAAAAAAACCTTCGCGTTGAAGCCGTCCGATTGCAAGCAGGTCATCAAGAGCCGTGACGGTGATTGTCCCGATCTGATCCGACGGATCGTACCGGAACCCGACATCCGCGACCGAGCTTGCCAGCCGGCTGCTCCGAATGACAATGAGTTCGTCTCCTTCGCTCACGCCGTCGGCCCGACCGATGCTGACCAGCGCTTCCCTGCCACGCCGCTCGAGCAGCCGTCCGCGTGTCGGGATCATCGACTCTATGCGATCCGCGACGGCAGCACCTGCTCGTGGTACCGCTCCGGATCCGGTTCTTGAGACCCTGATCTGCCTGACCCGTGTGCCGGTTGCACTATGCAGAATGTCCACCGAGAGATCCACGGTTCTATCTTCTTCACGAAAGGTAAGGATGATGAAGTACTCGGTGCCCGATGCACGAGCCCGTTCGAAGGCCTGTTCCGGTGTCGATATCCGTCCGGGAAGCTCTTCTATTTCGATCAATTCACTCCCGAGCAGTCGGTGCCTTAGATGCTCGGCGACGAAACGTCCCGATGCAGGTCTGGAATCCGCTCCGTGATCATGGGTATAGAACATCGAAAAGTTCATCCGTTCACGTTCTATTGAAAACTGGTCGACACTCCACGTGCTGGCTATACTTGGTCGCCGAAGGTACTCATAGAGTTCGATTGCTTCCCGAATCTCGTTATCCTGGTAACCGAGCTGTTCGAGAACCTGGAGTTCGGCGAGCAGCTTTCCGTCGAAGCCGAGTTGTCGCTGAAGCTGTGCGAACTGAAAACGACCGTCCCGGTCAAACGGATTCAGCATCAGTCCGCGTCGAAACTCCGCGTGTGCCTGTATGAGCTGGTTCTGCTGTATCAGGGATGCTGCGCGCCCGAAGCGGTATTGTGCGACGTTTTCCCGGACGGGATCCTCGAGATCGTACCCCCTCGTGACGGTGCTTTCCAGCGCGTATCTCGCGATTTCGTCGTCGGGTGCAATGCGAAGCGCCCTGTCATAGGCATCGAGAGATTCATCGAATCGGTCGAGACGTTCATACGCGAGCCCGAGCAGATAAAATGCCATGGACGAATCGGATGTCAGGGAAATCAGTCGCTCACTCGCGTTGACTGCCGCTTCATAGTTTCCGGCCGCGAGCTCCGTACGCGTCAGCAGATCCCAACCGCGCGCAAGCCCGGGACTCAACGCCACCGCAGTCTCGGCGTGGACACGAGCCTGCCCATAGCGGCCTGATCGCAGATAGTAGCGCGATAGAAGTTCGTGAACGAATGGATCCCTGGGATGAAACTCCAACGCAAGCGCAAGGTAACGCTCGGCGGCTTCGGAATCTCCCCTCTCGTCGTAAAGAACTGCTAATGAAAGAATGGCCGGGCGATTCTCCGGTGCAAGCGAGAGGATTGTTCTATAGGTGTCTATAGCCGCCGATGTCCTGCCTTCGGCAACCGAGAGCTCTGCCAGTCCGATTCTCGCAGCGAGATTGTTCGGTTCGATAGCAAGAACGCGGTTATACGCCTCAGCAGCTTCGTTAAGACGACCGAGAAGAAGCAGTATGTCTCCCTCCAGTGATGCGATCGTTGTATTCGTTCGTGCCCGACGACGCGCCTCGCGGACGGCATCGAGTGCCTGCTCGTACTCGGCCAGGCGAAAAAACGATCGTGCAAGGCCGTGGAACGCGTCAGTATAGTTGGGGTTCAGCTCGAGTGCTTCGCGGTAGCGTTGTACCGCGACAATGTATTCGCCTCTCTGTTCTGCCGCAGTGCCTGCTTCGAGACGTTCCCGTGCATTTGCGACAAGGTCCGCAGAACCGGGGCCGACTGACATCAGGGTGACAAACAGAAGCAGTACCATCGAATGCAATGCGGTTCGATTACTCGTCGGTGGCGGAAGCATCTTCATGAACAACAACCTTGACGGTCCGAATCTTGTGCCCATCCATTTCCTGGATAATGAACTCAACGTTCTCGTACGTGGCCTTCTCGAATTTTGCGGGAATCTTTCCGAAGAGCGAAAAGACGAGCCCGCCGAGTGTCTCGAAATCTTCTTCCGGTATCAACAGACCGAGTCGCTCGTTCAGCTCTTCTATGTCGAGTCTTGCATCGGCGAGGTACGCACCCTGCCCGATCTCGAACAGTGCCTCTTCTTCGTTGTCGAACTCGTCCTGAATATCACCGACTATCTCTTCGATTATATCCTCGAGACATACAATTCCGCTGACTCCGCCGTACTCGTCTACCGCAACTGCTATGTGTATCCGTCTTCGGCGCATTTCCCGCAGAAGGGAATCAAGTCGTTTGCTCTCCGGAACGAAGAACGCCTTTCGAACGATGGCCTCCACCTTGACCTCGGCTTTCGTTATAAGGAGGCTCAACAGGTCCTTCGCGTACAGGACACCAACGACATTATCGATGGAGTCCTTATACACCGGAAATCGGGAGTGACCGCATGAAACGACTTTGTCGAAGACCGACGGACCGGACATCCCGATCTCAAGAAAAACCACGTCAATACGCGGAACCATCACTTCCTTGACTGTCGTCTCGGACAGATCGACGATGCCACGAATCATCTGCTGTTTCTCGAGATTCAGCATCGCGGCTTCCGAGTTCGTTTTCGCCTTTCTGTCTTTTTTTCCTAATAACTGGTCGAGAAAACTCAAAACAACCTCTGTTTGTCGAGCCGGAGCAGGATCTCTTCCTGTACCTGAAGCATTGGCTCGGTCGTATCGTTTGTACTGTGATCCATTCCTGCAAGATGCAGCAGACCGTGAATCAGAACACGGCGCAGCTCTTCCTCCTCGGAAACATCAAAGTGTCGGGCGTTCCGTTTAACATCGGTATACTCAATGACTATATCACCGACATAGTGGAAGTCTACACCGGAAACAGCAACTCTCGACGCATGCTGTTCTTCGGGCCATGGATCAGGGTCCTGCGTATTGTCATCCCATCGGAAGGTCAGCACGTCAGTCGTGCCGACTTTTCCACGGTAGTCCCGGTTCAGCTCTACCATTTTTTCTTCTGAACAGAATGTAATCGAGAGCTCCCACCTCTGAGCATGAACTGCTGAGTCCTTGAGCACAGAGCGGACGAAGCCGGCGATTACCTCTTCGGTACACGGAAGGTCGATGTCTTCCTCGGCGCACACCTCAATTGCGTGAATACTGTCCGCTTCAATCGGGTTCACGTTTCAGCCTCGTATGCAGCGACAATTTTCCTGACAAGCGCGCTTCTCACGACGTCGCTCCCGCCGAAAGAACTGATGTGAATGTCGTCGATCCCCGAGAGTATCTCAAGCGCGTGGGAAAGGCCCGAGGGGATCCTCGACGGCAGATCAACCTGCGTGATGTCTCCGGTGATAACCGCTTTGCTGCCTTCTCCCATACGGGTGAGGAACATCTTCATCTGTTCCCGTGTCGTATTCTGAGCTTCATCGAGAATAACGTAGCAGTCGCCAAGGCTTCTGCCGCGCATGTACGCGAGGGGTGCGACCTCGATCATCCGGCTCTCTTCCATACGCTGAACGACTTCCCGCGGGACGACGGCATCCATAGCGTCGTATAACGGCCTCAGATACGGACTGATCTTCTGACTCAGGTCACCGGGCAGGAATCCAAGATTTTCTCCCGCTTCAACAACGGGTCTGGTAAGGACGAGTTTTCTGCGTTTCCGGGTCAGAACCTCCGAAAGCGCGTGTGCGACAGCCAGAAAGGTCTTTCCCGTTCCTGCCGGCCCTATACAGAACGACAGGTCATGGTTCTCTATACCGCGTATGAACTCCGCCTGCGCCGCACCTTTCGGGTAAATGAGACCGAATCCACCAGGTATGGCAATGTGTTTGTGCTTTATGAGATCTACCTGCGTGTGTCGGTTCTCGCTCAAACCCTTGTAAAGGCTTCGAACCAGATCGGTGGACGGTGACTGACCATTCCTGGCTATCGCTTCCAGTTCGAAAAAAATGCTCGAGAAAAGTGAGCGTGTCGCTTCATCATCCGAGTGAATCGAAACTTCGTTTCCACGCGAGAGCACCGGACAGCCAAGAAGATCTTCCAGCAGTCTCAGATTTGCATCGTTTGCACCGCAGACTTCAGCTACCAGAGCATTGTCATCGAACACAACGGCAACGGGTCTACTCAAGTCGGTTTCCTTGCACAGTAACAACCTACCGGAGCCTTAGGTTCTCGGTCAAGTCTATATCAAGCAATGTATTACCATATGATCTCTTCGTCAGTTATGGTCAGATCCCTCGATATTTCCGGTATGGGACGCCATTGCAGAAGCAGTTCAACCGTGCTTCGCCACTCAACGGTCGCGCCATCCGCACCGGTCACCTGTTGTGGACTTCCACGATATCCAACCGTGAGATCCCAGTCCCCGAGGTCGTGCACCGCATCAATGCGTAACTGTCGGAGTTTGAACGCAGATTCTATACGGTCGGAGCGATTGAAAAAGTTGAACGACCGGACCAGGTCTTCCAGAAGTGATACGCGCTGCAGACCGAGTTCGTCAGCGTAGGGCCCGATGTATCTGAACAGCTGATCGTTTCGACTCTCCGAAGAAAATCGTAGATCGAGGAACCGATGCACATTCAGCTCCAGATTTAATCGGAATGAAAGGGTCGAGTCGGTGAACCGCAGCAGATTGACCGCTGCGTTACTCTGCACAGAAGGTGTAATAGTGATCCGGTTCTTCCAGAATATGAACGAGTCAAAGGACTCATTGTAGCGAAGCGACGCCTGTACCGGGCGAAAAACCTCGTTATCGTCTCCGACCCAGGTGAAGTTCAGCAGATCGAAAGTAAAACTTTCCGACCTCCTGCCGTCAAGCCTGCCGGTAAAACCGCCAAGCTGCAGGTCCAGCCGGCCCGTCGATAGGTGTGCTTCTTCGAGATCGTATGACCACTGATGTGAGAAACGGACCCGGGGAACGGGAGTAATCGACTGGGTGACGCTAAACGGATCAAAGCTCCGTTCGCCGTCGTCGTCATCCGTGACGTAGGACAGGCGTGCAGTCGACTGTACGATGCCGGTACGGAGCGTCAGCTCCGACCTGCCCCGTTCCTGACGGGGGGGCAAGTCGAGCCCAAGAGTGAGCGTCTGCCGCGCGTCGAGGACATTCAGCGCGGAAACCAGCTGCACGGAGTGTCGCTGTATCCGGTCGCGATCCCACCCTATGGTATCGGTCTCGTACAACGGAGCATTGTTTTCGGAAACCTCACTGAAGCGCCGCTGCAGGAGACGCACGTCGAGCGTATAGCTGAGTTCGCTGCCTTCAAGCAGCGGCTGTTGATCAAGCGGAGCGGAACTGAGACGCAGCCTGTTGTCGACGACGGTGGAATGCTCACCGAATGCGCGCAATCGCAGTTCATTTTCCCTGTTTTCCTCGATGCGATCAGAAAATCCGAACACGGTTCTGTAGCGATCGGATACACTCGTCGTCCCTCTTACCGCAAAGACCGACGAGAGATACGCTGCCCGCCAGCTTAACGAGCCCTGAGTGCGCCGCAACTGCTCCCAGTACTCAATTTCGTAATCAACATCATCCGGTTCCTGCCACTGGGACGACGCGTATTGTCCGGCTACCGTAATTGACGGGCTCAAGCGATACGCGAGTTGACCCGAAAACGGATCAGCGGGTCTTTGCACCCGGAGATTGTCGCGAGCCGGTGGAAGACGGAAGCCCGACTCTGACAGCGATTGTATTGCGCCTGAGTCATCGCTCTGGTCTGCGGGGGCCCCGTTAAAAGGGGGGCGAAGAGGAACTGCTGGTGGTGCATCCTGTCTTCCGGGATCTTCAACGCGCGCTCCCGCCACCGGGTACTCCAGTAAGGTGCCGGCGAGGGTCGCGGTCGCATTTGGAAAGACCAGTCGATCGGGGTAGAAAAAGGATCGGTCCGGTGGATCGTACGGTGCGTTCGCTGCTTCACGAACCCAGGGCTCCAGCAGCAAATCAGGGACCACCCGTCTCCGCCAGTTGAGCTCGGCACTGAATGTCTGCAGCGACGCCTGCGTGAGATACGGACGGAATCGTCGCACGTCCGGCGAATAGTTCGCCTGCAGGCGCCATTGAAGCGATGACCTGACCGAAGGCATCGCCGTCTCATCATCCGAAAATCCGATGATCGAACCCCAGTCGATGAACTCACTGCGTTGCAGGTAGTCGCGTTCAAAGACCGGATCCGAATAAAACGGCAACTGCAGACTGAGTCGCAGCGGGCCCGACCGGAAACCGGTCTCCAGGTTCAGCCCCAGGCGTACCGGGGAGTCGAGACCGGGAAACATCGAACGGGACCAGTACTGCTCGAACTCATGGGTCTCCGGATTCCAGTACAGTG
Source organism: Spirochaetaceae bacterium (assembly GCA_007128315.1). Classification (GTDB taxonomy): domain Bacteria; phylum Spirochaetota; class Spirochaetia; order DSM-27196; family SKKC01; genus SKKC01. The sequence goes on from SKXQ01000017.1 coordinate 116,388, forward strand.
AACCGATCGAACCGTCTGCGGCCTGATACCTGATTCTTGACACACCGATGCCGGCGAAAGCGCGGGTGGCACTGAAACTCCCGCTTTGCGGAAGATCAGCGTCTACGGCAAAGAATGCTGCGCCCGTGCTGTACGCATCAGCGTAGACACGAACGGTCCGATCGCCGTCTTCCACTTCCTCGCCTTCACGTGCAGGGCGCAGGAAGAGTCCTTCCCGAACGCGGCCGTCGCCGCGATCGTCCTCGGCAAGTTGCAGAACGGAGAACGGCTGGGACCTGTCCTCACGCGCACCGGTCAGATAAATAGTCGTCTGTATAAACGCACCGGCTCCATCACGCGTGCCGATAGCAGGATGGATAAACATGGGGCGACCGGGATGAAAAAAGACAGGGAACCAGAACATGGGTACCCGGCCTACGTAGAGAACAGCGTTCCGCAGTCCCCAGTCTCCAGTATCGAGTATCCATATGCGATCGGCGGTAATACGATAGTTCGGCGGATCTGCAACCGATGATGTGATTGTCCCGTCATCGATGATTATGACGTCGTCTGCACTGCGACTGATCGTTCGTCCACTGAAACGGAAGTCGAAATCCTGTCCTTCGATTGTTCGCGGGCGGGTCGAGATGCCGTACAGAAAGGTGCCCGCCCATTCGTTGAGCTCGACGGTCAGCGTCTCGCCGGTAAAGCGCTCGATCTCACCTGAACGGTCGATTGTATACACGACTTCTCCGCCCGCCGAGACGATCGATTCACGCCGGTTAATCGTAATACTGTCGGCGGCGATGACATGTATGTTACCGGTCTCATCGTCCTCCAGGCGAACCACCACTCCACCGGTGAGCCGAATGATATCAGCGTCTGCCTGATCAGACCTCAGCAGCTGTAACTCGGCCGCCTGCTCGATTTCGATAAGCCGCAGCGTCTCTTCGGAGACCTCTGCGGCGAAACGGTCGATACCGAGGTGCGCGAGAATACGGCGCTCAAGATCGCCGCGTGTGCCGTCCACCGGTAATCCGAGCTGCCCGGCTTCAATGCGGAGCTCATCATAGCTGGCTTGTGCGAGCTCACGCGCTCGTAACTGCCGGAGTCCGGATTCGGAGGATTGTTGACCGTCCTGCGCGGATACTGTCAGAAGCGTACTGAGCAGAAACAGCAACGCAAGCGTGGTGTTAAGGACCGGTCCTGAATACCGTCTGTTCATGGCTTATGTGGCCATCCTGAGTGTTTCCCGAAGGAATCTGCCCGTGTGTGACTGCTCAACACGTGAGATCTGCTCAGGTGTGCCTGTTGCGATCACAGAGCCCCCCTTATCCCCACCTTCCGGACCCAGGTCTATCACGTAATCGGCTGCTGCAATGACGTCAAGGTTATGCTCGATGAGTACAACGGTATTTCCGTCTTCAACAATCTGATTAAGAACCTGCAGCAGCTTCCGTATGTCGGTAAAATGCAAACCGGTCGTCGGCTCATCGAGCACGTAGATGGTTTTCCCGGTTGAACGCTTCGAAAGCTCGAGGGCGAGCTTGACCCGCTGCGCTTCGCCTCCGCTGAGCGTGAGAGCGCTCTGCCCGAGTTTCACGTACTCCAGTCCCACCGCACTAAGGGTCTCGAGCTTTCGTCGTACATTTGGAACCGCCGCGAAAAAAGCCTCGGCTTCTTCGACCGTGAGCTCGAGAATATCGTGGATTGATTTTCCCTTATAGTGAACCTCAAGCGTCTCCCGGTTAAAACGTTTCCCGTCGCAGACATCGCACATGACATATACGTCACTGAGAAAGTGCATTTCTATCTTGATTGTTCCGGCACCCTGGCAGTGCTCGCACCGTCCACCCTTGACGTTAAAGCTGAAACGCCCGGGTTTATATCCCCGGCTGCGACTCTCCGGCAGCGCCGCAAACAGATCCCTGATCATCCCGTACAGTCCGACGTAGGTGGCCGGATTACTTCGAGGCGTCCGGCCGATGGGTTGCTGATCGATCTGTATGACCTTATCGAGCGCTTCAAGGCCATTTATCGCCCCGATTGGACCACCGGTGATCTGCGCCTTGTTCAGTGCACGGGCCAGCGCCGGATATAAGGTACCGGTCATCAGACTGGACTTCCCGCTCCCGGAGACCCCGGTAATCGCGATCATCGTTCCAAGCGGTAAAGAAACGTCTATGTTCTTGAGGTTGTTCAATGTACAGCCATCGATGCGCAGCAACGTACCGTTGCCGCTGCGTCGTTTATCGGGTGGCTGCATTCGGTCCTTCCCTGAGAGGTATCGTCCGGTCGGGCTCTGCTCGCTTTCAAGGATTTCCTCAAGCGTCCCCTGCGCGACAATCTGGCCTCCGTGAACGCCGGCTCGTGGTCCCATATCGACAATGTGATCGGCGGACCTGATGGTCTGTTCATCGTGCTCGACAATGACGAGTGTGTTTCCAAGATCGCGAAGGCGTTTCAGCGTGCCTATAAGTCGCTCGTTATCCCGCTGATGCAGTCCGATCGTCGGTTCATCAAGTATGTAGAGAACTCCTACGAGACTGCTGCCAATCTGTGTCGCAAGGCGTATGCGCTGGCTTTCACCGCCAGAAAGGGTCGCTGCCTGCCTGTTCAGACTCAGGTACCCGAGGCCGACACTCAACAGGAAACCCAATCGCTCGCGGATTTCACGGATAACCTCTCCTGCAATCGTGGACTCAGTAGGGGTGAGTTGCAGGGTATCGAAATAACGCACGCACTCCGTGATGCTGAGCGTCGAGACCTCGTGTATGCCTTTGCCACCGATTTTCACTGCAAGCGCTTCCGGCCGAAGCCGCTGTCCCTGGCAGGCATGACACGGGGTCCGGCTCATGAACGACTCAAGCCATTCGCGGACACCATCGGATGATGATTCGCGGTATCGACGTTCAAGATCCTGTATCATTCCCGGAAACTGCATCGAGTACTCGAATGTACTCGAGCCGCTGTCGTTCTCAACCTTTACCTGAAGACTGTCGGCGGAACCGCTGAAAAGCATTTCCCGGATTTCCGGGCTCAGTTCGGAGAACGGAGTATCAAGTGAAAAACGATAGTGTTCAGCGAGACTTTCGAAACGGCTTCGATGCCAGCTGGAATTCGGGTTGTACGCAGCCAGACCACCGTCAAGAAAACTCAGAGATGGATCTGGAACGAGCTTTTCCCGATCGAAAGTCATACTCATACCAAGACCATCGCACACGTGGCACGCCCCATGCGGGTTATTGAACGAGAACAGACGCGGTTCGAGTTCGGGAAAGACAATGTCGCTGTCTGCGTAGGCGTAATTCTGGTTATACACGTCCTCATGATCGCCGTCGTCGCGCTGGTAGAACACACGCACCGTACCGCCGGAGAGTTCAAGTGCCGTTTCTACCGACTGTGAGACGCGATTCTGCTGCCCGTTCCGTATCTTGATACGGTCGACCACGATATCAATTGAGTGCTGTCTGTTTTTTACCAGGTCAATGTCTTCTTCGACACTTTTGAAAACGCCATCCACCCGCACCCGGGTAAAACCCGCCTGCCTGGCATTATCGATCACCCTCTTGTGCGTGCCTTTTCTGCTCTGTACGACAGGAGAAAGTATCTGCAGCTTTGTCCCTTCCTGCGCCGCGAGAATACGATCGACGATTTCGTCAATCGACTGCTTCTCGATAACCGCGCCCGTGGTCGGATCGTGGGGAGTTCCTATCCTGGCGTATAGCAGTCGCAGATAATCGTGAATCTCGGTTACGGTTCCGACCGTCGATCGCGGGTTACGGTTCGTGGTCTTCTGCTCGATAGAGATCGCGGGGCTCAGCCCGTCTATATAGTCAATATCCGGCTTGTCCAGGCGTCCGAGAAACTGTCGCGCGTACGCGGACAGGCTTTCGACATAGCGTCTCTGTCCTTCTGCAAACAGCGTATCGAAGGCCAGACTCGACTTACCACTCCCGCTCATTCCGGTAATCACGATAAAACGATCCCGCGGAAGGTCGACGTTGATGTTCTTCAGGTTATGCTCGCGCGCACCGCGGATACGGATACTGTTCATGTACTCCCGGCAGGCAGTTGTCAGCGCATCGGAGGTCCCGGATTTACCGGTCGGTCGGCCGCGAGCTGCCTGGATGCATACTCCGCGGCGTCGCCTGCAATGGCCTGCCGTGAAACAAACTGCCATAATTCACGCGCGCGCGTCGAGGCTCCCCCGCCGCCACCGTAGAAATACATCGCGTCACCGAGATATGCAATCGCCCAATACACGTTTCGTTGATCGAGAAACTCGTTGATCTGCCGGGTCTGTCGTATATCGTCGGTAAACCTGTACAGGTCAATGAAGGTATACCTGGGCTCTATTCTGCGGTAGTACTCGATTGCGAGGCTGTACGTGTCCAGCAGGTAGAAAAGCAGATGTTGAAGCGAATCATCCCTCCCGGATCGAAGGAGATGCATGCCGAACTCGTAATGGGCAGCAGCAAAAGGTCCAGGTGTCAGGCGGTACAGCTCCAGCGCACGTGCCAGACTCTGTCGAATAAACACCTGCTCGATGTTCGCACGTCGTGACATACTCGCTGCACCGGTGAACTCGTCGTTGTACTCGAAGAGCGCATACATGGTCTGCTCGTAGGCAAACATTCTATCCATGCGAAGGTGCTGTCGTGCGAGTTCGTGATAGGTACGCACACGGTCTTCCGGGATTGCAAACGAGCCACTGTTCAAAGCCCGGTCGAAGTGCCTCAGCGCCTGCTGGTCGTCCCCGAGATCGACAAATATGCGGGCCATGTGTCGGTGGGCCTCCGGAATATAGCCTTCATCTTCTTCGATTATCGTGCGAAAGCGTCTGAGAGCCCCGGCGTGGTTTCCGTTGCGAAGCTCACGTCGTGCAAGCTCTATGTCAAGACTGGTTGTCTGACCGAACCCTGCGGCGGGAATGAGAAGAAAAAGGTACAGAAAAACGAACGCCGGATGTCGAACCATACGACCATTATCGGCAAAAAGGACCGGTCAAACCAGTGGCGGACACTTCAGGCCTGAAGTGCCCGCGAGCCCGTCGTTACAGGCTGATCAGACCGAAGGCCATTACAAGCAATGCGACGCTTTCGATAATCCCAAGGGCGAGAAGGAAGTTCACGAAACCTTTTCCCGTATCCGCGAGGGCATCCGAGGCAACGGCACCTGCGCGACCCTGAAAGAGCGCGGACATACCTATCGCTATACCACCGATCACGCCGAAGCCAAGCATGAGTGCCGGGTCGCTATTCGCCTCTGCCGCTGCAATGATCTGATTCATGAGCAGAAAGCCGTAAATGGTCTGCGTAAGAGGTGCTCCAACAAACACGAGAAGCAGAAACGGTGCAGGCTTGTTCTGCTGATAACAGCGTTTCCATGCTCCTGCCGCCGCCATTCCTGCACTGCCTGTTCCAATCGCTGACCCAATTCCGGCGAAGGCCAGAGCCGATCCAACTGCTAATAATCCCCAATCCATATATATGTACTCCTTCTTGCTCTATGACTGCCGAACGTATTGAAAAGGTTTGTACTCGCTTCCTGACCATTCCATTCCGAGATGACCTGAGAACTCGAGCATGTTTAGTCGTATTCCGTGAACCAGAACCGACATCCCTCCCATCGCAACATTCAGCGAATGTCCAATTAACAGAATAATAATCATTGCGACAGGATTACCCGTCCCAATTGCCAGTTCATTTGCTGCAATCGCTATTTCGACACTTGCAAGCCCCACGGCAAACAGCCGAATGTAGCTGACCGTATCGGCAAACGCATTAATACTGCTGAGCGCAGTCTGAATCAGATTCGGTACCGAAAGACCCTTCGCGACACCCCTGAAGAAATTTCCTTCCTGATTCGAGAATAGAATCACGGCGACGACACCCACCCCCGCAGCAATCGGTGTCGCGTCGAGAAGCGGATACACCTCTTCATTCACAACAAGATTCAGCACAAGGTTGTAGACCGCCAGTACCACCGACAGCCAGCCGAGTTCGCCGAGAGCTTTCAGTTTGTGGGATCCCCGCAACTCGTCGATCGTGTTCCACAGGTGCGCGACAGAGAGCTGCATTGCGGCGAGAGTAAAACAGATAAACAGCAGGTTCTCGGTGCTTACCGCCTCGAAATTGTTCAGAGCCGGTACGACGAGCGCTCCGAGAAACGCCGTCTCGGAAAGTGGCTCGTATCCGAACCACACGCCTGTAACAGAACCCCAGAACACCGTTGCGAGGCTCAGAACGTACAGTAGAAGTATCGGAGGCCCGACCGTTTTTCGCTGTTTCCTGAAACTCACCGTCAGCACGATTGCCGTCGTAAAAAGCAGCAATCCGTACCCGGCGTCGCTGATGATCATCGCAAAGAATACGGTAAAGAACACCAGGAACGGAAAACTGATGTCACGCTCGTGATAACCGGGAACTGTCTTTATCAGATCAAAGACCGGAGCAATCAGTCGGGAAACACCTTTTCGACGGATATGAACCGGAACAGCGTCGTCCGACTCAGGTTCCTGTATCAGCAGTCCCCAGCCATGTTCGGAAGCCGCTTTCCGGACTGTGGAAACGGTGTCCTCCGGCACCCATCCCGTGATGTACCGTACCGGGCCATCCTCCTGCATCGTACCACGGACAAGAAGATACTCCTCTTCCGCGAGCAGTCGTTCCTGTTCGTCGACAAGCGTCCGGGAAAATGAGGAAAGCATTCGCATTTCTTCCCGGATGGCGTTCATTTCACGTTCTGTCTGCTCGACTGAACGCGCGACCTCGTCGAGTGTTTTCTCAGGTCGCGGGTAGTAACCGGCCGGTGGCTGCTCGCCTCCCCGTTGCACGAGCAGGACGTGAACCAGGGTCTTCTCCTGGCGAACGACAAAACGCGTACCTTCGCCGCCGAAACGAGCGTAGCGGTCGGGGGAAAGTCTGTAGAGATATACACGGCAATCAGAGTTATCGAGCTCCCTGAGAAGCTCCGGGTCCGCGTTCTCCCACGGTTGGATTCTGTGTTTTTCGTCCTCAAGCTGATCGCGGGTATCCTGGAGAAACGCGAGACGTTCGTCGAGTTCCAACAGCCGCGAAACCACCGCCGATGCATCCACGTTTCCGCCATCGGTCTGAAGGGTTTCCGGAATGTCGTGGTACTCAAGCGGCTCATCGACGAGTAGTCTGATCGCCCGCTGTATTCTGTCGAGTTTGTGACTGATGTCCGAGCTCAGAGAAGGTTTCTGGCTCTGTTCGGTGTTCACATGCAGGACACCGATCCCTCCAAGCTCTTCGACGGTCCTGTCCAACCGCGACTCCAGGGTCAGAACATAGACCTTCTTCATTGGAACAATCATTCGCTCGCTCCCCGCGTGATCTTGTTCTTCGATATTTTTCCGCGTACTACCTCGGCTGTCTGCTGGTCGCCGAGGTAGATTCGTATCGTGCGAATGTTGTTCCTCGTCTCGGGAATCTTTACTTTCTCGAAAAGATTGACTCGCTGCGAAGTAATACGAAGCTCCTCGCCAAGTATTTCGAGTTGTCGATCCAGGACGCGAAGTTCCGCATCGCAGGTAAGGATCTTCTTGAGCGCGTCTATCCCTCGATCCACCCAGAGCGGATACACGTAAAGATCGTAGTCGCTTACGTTGAACTCGAGCTCCACAAATACCGGAATATCGATTCCCGCGATGTTTCCGGAGTCGGTGACGAAACGTTCCACAGTCAAAAGCGTATCGAGGCGGATATCGTCCGAAAAAACCGACACCCAGTCGTTCAGATCGTCTGCTATGGATGATCTGCGACGATCCACATCCCGCTTCTGTGCTTCGACCTGACGAATAACCATCTGCAACTGCTGTTTTTTCAGCTGCAGGGTCGGCAGATATCGCTCGAAGCGTTTGAGCTGGTCTTTCTGGTTCTTCAGCTCATTTTTGGTGAGCTTTACCTGAGCCATATACTACGCGGTCTCCTGCTCGTCTCGTATGCTCTTCCTGGGCCAGAACTGGTCAAGGAGTTTGGACTGGAGTCCGGTTTCATCGGACTGGAAACACTCGGCAAGTATTTCCCAACCAAGATCAAGCGCTTCTTCGAGCGGAATATTGACCGTAAGGTCCATCATTTTCGCTTCAAAAAGCGCTCCGTAGCGAAGGAGCTTCTGGTCCCACTCGCTCATGCGAAAACCCATCGACTTTTTCTCGACGCTTTCCTTGTAGTTCGCATAAAGCCGGATCATCCCGTCCATGAGACCTCGATGGTCGGCACGGGTTGTATCGTTCACCATCTGCTTGAGTCGGCTCAAGGATCCGAACGGTTCGATGCGTCCTCCGCGCAGGTAGTACTGCCCTTCGGTGATATAACCGGTGTTGTCGGGTACCGGGTGCGTCACGTCGTCACCGGGCATCGTAGTTACTCCGAGTGTCGTGATCGAACCCGCTCCCTCAAAGTCGACCGCCTTCTCGTAACGGGCCGCCAGCTGACTGTAAAGGTCTCCGGGGTATCCGCGGTTTGAAGGTACCTGTTCCATGGTTATCGCGATTTCCTTGAGACTGTCTGCGAAGTTGGTCATATCGGTGAGAAGAACCAGTACGCGCTTTCCCTGAAGCGCAAACTTCTCCGCGACCGCGAGAGAAATATCCGGCACCATCAGACATTCAACGACTGGATCACTCGCGGTGTGAACGAAGAAAATCGTTCGGTCCATGGCTCCACCCTTTTCAAGGGTATCGCGAAAGAACAGGAAGTCGTCGTACTTGAGTCCCATGCCACCGAGGATTATCAGGTCAACTTCGGCCTGCATGGCAATACGGGAAAGCAGCTCATTGTATGGCTCACCCGACACGCTGAAGATCGGAAGTTTCTGACTTTCGACAAGCGTATTGAACAGATCAATCATGGGAATACCCGTTCGGATCATGTTCCGGGGAATTATCCGTTTACTCGGGTTAACCGAAGGTCCCCCGATCTCTATGAGGTTCTCTTCGAGGGTTGGCCCTTTGTCGCGCGGTCGGCCGCTCCCGTCGAAAATCCGTCCGAGCAGGTTATCCGAAAAACTCACCTGCATGGGCCTGCCGAGGAACTGTACCTCGTCACCGGTAGATACACCCCGGCCACCGGAGTAGACCTGAAGGCTGACCTTGTTTCCCCGGAGACGGATAACCTCAGCAAGGCTCTTTCCGTGGCCGCTCGTCACGAGAGCCAGCTCACTGTATCTCACGTCTTCGGCAGTCACCGTAATAACGTTGCCTGCGATTTCTTCTATTCTTGAATAGATCTTCTTCATAGTTACAGGTGTCCTTTCCTAATCAGCCTACAGCACTGCCGACACGATTGCGAATTTCTTCCGCCGTGGAATCATAGCCGGTTCGTTTCTCATTGATGAGTTTGACCAGTTCAGCTTCTCGAGACGCGAAGGCGTCGCTTTCCCACTCTGACGTGTTGTAGTCCAGGTATATCTGTCGCAGTTGATTGAAGTAACTTCGAGCGTTGTCCTTATCGTGCAGATCGAATTCGGAAGCGAGCACATCGAAGAGAATCCGAAAAATATGGCGCTGCCGCTCTATAGTCACCGAGCCGTCGACTGGATCAAAACTGTTCTGCTGCATATACGCGCTGTCGAGAAACTCACTTTTCTGATAAAGCACGAAGTCTTCGAGACTTGTTCCCTCTTCACCGACGACCTTCATCATCTGACTGACTTCGTTTCCCCGCAGGAGGATGTCCCGACAATACGCAACCAGCTCATCGTTAATGGCGCTTGGGTATTTACTCCAGCTCTCGAGCGGATGTATCGCGGGATATTTTCTCGCATCGGACCGTTCGCGGGAAAGTCCGTGGAACGCGCCGACAACCTTGAGCGTCGCCTGAGTGACCGGTTCTTCAAAGTTTCCACCGGCAGGACTTACCGTACCACCTATGGTTACCGAACCGAACGAACCATCTTTCAGGCGAACAACGCCTGCGCGTTCGTAAAAGGATGCAATGACGCTTTCAAGGTACGCAGGAAATGCCTCTTCACCGGGAATTTCCTCAAGGCGCCCTGACATTTCGCGCATTGCCTGCGCCCAGCGGCTCGTTGAGTCAGCGAGAAGAAGAACATTCAGTCCCATCTGACGGTAGTACTCAGCGATCGTGACCGCCGTATAGACCGATGCTTCGCGCGATGCAACCGGCATGGAACTTGTATTACAGATGATAACCGTGCGCTCCATGAGCGTGCGTCCGGTTCTCGGGTCCGTCAGCTCGGGGAACTCCTGCAAGGTCTCAACCACCTCTCCGGCACGTTCCCCGCATGCCGCGACGATAACGATATCAACCTCGGCATGCCTGCTGGTAATCTGCTGAAGGACTGTCTTGCCTGCTCCGAACGGGCCTGGTATGCAGTACGTGCCGCCCCGGGCGACCGGGAAAAAGGTGTCGATCATGCGGATTTTAGTGACCATGGGCTCAGTCGGTTTGTAACGTTCCTCGAAAAGCGAGATCGCCCGTTTTACCGGCCACTCAAACAGCATGCTGAGATCCTGTGTCGTACCTTTTGCGTCTTCGATCTGACAGATCGTATCATCAACTTTGTAACTGCCTTTCGGTGCGACCTTCCTGACAGTCCACTCGCCGGAAATATTGAACGGAACCATAATGCGATGATCGAAAATGCCTTCGGGAACGGTCCCTATTGTGTCCCCCGCGCTCACCGTCGCCCCGGCTTCCAGTTTCGGGGTAAACTCCCACGATCGGGCCTTGTCGATCGCATCGAGGTAAAGACCTCGTTTGAGAAAGAATCCCGCCTGTTCCGCAAGCTGTGGCAGTGGATTCTGGAGACCGTCATACACCTGCCCTAGCAGACCGGGGCCAAGCTCGACTGCAAGCATCTCACCGCTGAACTCGACGGTATCTCCGACGCCAATACCGCCGGTCTGTTCGAAGACCTGCATTTCCGCCTGTTTACCGCGAATGCGAATAACTTCGCTCTTCAGCTTCTGATCTCCAACACTGATGTATCCGACCTCGTTCAGGGAAACATCACCCTTAACGTCGACGGTGACCATGTTCCCGTTTACTCCAAATACTGTGCCTGTTGTTCTGGTCATTGTACTGTTACTCCGGTTCCCCACACCTGTTCACGCCCGTTTCCGGTGCACTCATTCCTGGGCAGGGCCTTACAGATTTTGTATTGCACCCATTTGATCGAGAACCGAATCATATCGCTTCTCGAATACGCTGCGTCCGTTTTCTGCGGTCTGCAGTGCACGCCGGGTCACAAGCTGAAGCTTGAGGTAATACACCACAAGCCTGTCGATATCAAAAAAATGTCCAACTTCTAGTTCATCCAGGAATCTGTACCGCGCTCTGTCAAGGACATGTTCAGCATCCAGAGGGTTCGCCGCAGCGTGTGCTTCACGGGCGATCTCATGGACATAATTGTCTTCGATGTGATCGGAGGATCGAAGGTATGCGTTCTGCCGATTCGGATCTTCCGTCCGAACGCGGATCAGGGCATTCCTGAGATTCCTCTCGAAGCGGAGCCAGTGTAAAGCCGCGCCGGAACCGGCTACGGCATCCGCATCGCTGACGGGCTCGGCACCATCACCAGTGGAGTTGCCGGTGCTTTCGGAGCCGTCTCGAAGCGGCCCGAGTTCGTCGGCTACCTCGGACGGCTCGAGCGATGCGCCGCGAAGCGTCTGGTAGTCGGTCGGAGTCAGCTGTTCTCGAGTGAACTCAAGAAATCCTTCGATTGTCCACGGAGGTTCCGAATCAAGCGAGACCCCGGGCAATGCAGCTACGGCGTAGTAATACTGTGCCAAGGCTCGTTACTCCGTAAGATCTGCATTCCGGATAATTTCCTGAAGTCGCGGTGTAAGGTGAACGCTGAGTGCCTCAGCGACTCCCTCCGCCGTGAAGTCATAGTACACCGATCCGTTCTCTTCTGATACGCGAAATCCGCTTTTCACCGCAGCCGAACCGGAAATTTGCACACCGGTTCTTAGTTGGTCGGTAAACTCCTTACGCATCGCAGACTCGATAGCTGCCGCCGACTTTTCGGAGACCAGTACCTCCAGCGAGGTTTCGCCTTTTTCTGCGAAGCTTTTCACCAATGCAACGATCGCTTCGGACAGAACACTGTCGGTGTACGCTTTATCGACGTTTTCTACGACCACGTGCTCGAAGATCTTCAGCAGGCGATTTTGCACACTGAGAATCAGATCGCGCGCAGCCTGCCTGAGAGCTGCTTCGCCGCTGCGCCGGGATTTCCGCGCTTCGTCCTGAGCGTGTTTCCTGATTTCGTCTGCTTCCTGCTTCGCGGCGTGCACAATATCATCCGCACGCTTCTGAGCTGCATCAACGATTTCCTGCGCGCGGGCTTCAGCAGTTTCGACCCCTTCAGTTTTGATCGTTTCGATCAGTTCCTTCAATTGTGCGTCCATGGACACCTCTTGGCAAAAATATACGGTTCAACTGAAAACCAGAAGTACTGACCCACTCATATCGGCCGGTCGGTCGACCGTACAGTGAGAGAAAAACTGTTTAATCAGAATGTCTGCAGTGTACCCGGACCGCTATTTCAGTTCAAGCGAAAAACGATGAATAATAAGGAACGATTACCGAAGTGTGACCAGCGTTCTACCGGATCCGCCGTCCTCAGGTCGTGCGTACTCATAATGCGAAACCTCGGTTCGTTTCCCAAGCAGTTCCCGAACGCCCTTCTGGAGCACCCCTTCCCCGGTCCCGTGCAGAACCGTGAAATACGTTCTTCCCGAAGCAAGGCAACTGTCTATCTGGCGTTCGAGTCTGTCGAGAGCGTCCGCGAGACGTTCGCCGCGTATATCCAGCTCGAATACGCCGGGAGAACTGGCGGTCTCGGTTCGGATTACGACCCGCGGTTCAGATATTGCGGACTCGTCTACCGGGTGCAGTCGTTCCTCGGGAACGGTCATGCGGACGGTCTCGGTTGCTACGAGCCAGGTGTCTTTTTTGCCCTTTCGCTCGAGGGTACCGGTAATCGACCCGGGTTCAACTCGAACACGCACCCCGGGCTTGAGAACGGAATTCGCCGGCAGATCGATGTCTGTGCGCTTCTTTTCCGGCTTTCGCCTGGGTTTCGAAACCGGCAGGCGTTCGCGTTGTGTGTCGATCGCTTCCTGTGTTTCCCGGTTGAATTCCTTTATGCGTCGTGTCGTCTCACGGCTTATCTCGCCCTCACGAACCTCGCGCACGAGATTTTCAAGCGTTCTGCGTGCCTCGGCAGCGAAGCGGTCGAGATCTCTCAAGCGTCCCTCTTTGAGCTCGTTACGTTCGAGTTCAAGATTCCGTGCTGTCTTCTCCAGTTCCGTCTCCCGATTCTGAAGCCGTTTCACCTCGGCGGCGAGCTCTCTGCGTTCATTCTCGAGCACGTGCTGGGTCCGCTCGAGAGACCTCAGGAGTGCGGCAACATCTCCCGACCCATCAGCGACATATTCCTGCGCCGCGTCAAGAACTGCCTCGGGCAGGCCGCTTTTACGGGCAATTGAAAGGGCGTGGGAGCTTCCAGGTACGCCTGTGAGAACCCGGTAGGTCGGTGCGAGGCTCTTTTCGTCGAATTCCATTGAAGCGTTCTCAACGCGTTCATGCGTGTATCCGTATCGCTTCAGGGCTCCGTGGTGGGTTGTAACCATGCTGAAACAGGTGGTTGCGACCAGATGATCGAGGATGGCCATGCCCAGGGCGCCGCCTTCGTGAGGATCGGTGCCCGAGCCCATTTCATCGAGCAGCACCAGACTGTGCTCGGTGCTGTTCTGAACGACATCGGCAATAGCCTTCATGTGTCCGCTGAACGTTGAGAGGCTCTGTTCGATGCTCTGTTCGTCACCGATATCCGCAAAAACGGTATCAAACACGGGAAGCTCGCTGCCAGGTGCAACCGGGAGTTCCATACCAAACTGATGCATAAGCGAAAGCAAACCGAGCGTCTTCAGGGCGACCGTTTTTCCGCCTGTGTTCGGACCGGTCAGGATGATACAGCGAGTGGGCTCTTCGAACTGAATGTCTACAGGGACACAGGTTTTTCGCGGCAACAGCGGGTGCCTCGCCTGAATCAGGCGTACTGTTGAACCGATTGTTACGTCGATGCATTCGTGATCAACCGAATACTTTGATCGAGCGCGAACCTGATCGGCCTGGGAAAGTGATCGTGTGCAATCCAGAAACTCCTGTCGCACTGCCCGCAGCTCTGCGGTAAGATCACGGTACACTGCCTGCACGACGGCTCGGTACCGTGCATGCGTCTCGGCAAGTTCGTTGTTGGTTTCGACGAGATCGAACGGCTCGACGAAAACCGTTTGCCCGCTGGCGCTCACGTCATGAACGATTCCCGGTATGCGCCCCTTGAAATCCATCTTTATCGGCAGGACCGTTCGTCCTTCCTTACTGACAGGCTCATCACTCGAAAAAAACTCCTGCGAACGCGACAGATATGCACGGGCGCGGCTGAGGATCTCTCCCTGCAGCTGTCGAATACGTGTACGGATCTGCTTGAGTTCGGGAACCCGTTCTTCACGGACGTCCCCGCTATCGTCGAGGACATGCAGGATTCTTCGAGCCGTCTCAATAGGGACCGGCGTTGAAACGAAAAAGCCTGAAAGAACATCGTCTTCATCATGATCCTGAATCCACGCTTTCATTCGATCGACGGAGAGAATATAATGCGCCGAATCTACGAGCAGCGCACCGTCGAGCGCGTTTCCTTCGACGCGAAGAGTGTCAAAAACGCTTCTGATATCCGGAAAACGGTAGGAAACGGGTTCCTCATGTTCGAGTATCAGCGTTCGAAACGCCGCGACCTGACGCGAAAGTTTCGATATGCCCTCCGCGTCGGTCATGAACCCGGCGCGAACGAGGCCATCGAGTCCTTCCGGACTCAGGCAACGGTCAAGCAGGCTCTGCCGTATCTGTTGAAACTCAAGCAGGCCTGGTGCGCGAGAATTCATACACCCGCACCTCTGTTGACATCTCGGGACAGGCTGCCCATATAACGGAATCCGTAATGCCGTGAAATCGTCTCGTACTGTTCGGTCTCACCTGTCGTCCACAACTGGTCTTCCGGAGAGTCAACCCCCTTGGGCTGAGGGGGCTGTGATGCAAGAGTAACGATCCGACGCGCAACTCCGTCCCTGCTGTCCACAATGGTGATCTCGGGTCCGAGCATAGCTTCAAGTTGCTCTTTCAGAAAAATAAAATGTGTACATCCCAGCACGAGTGTATCAATCGACTGAGTCGACAGTCTTTCGACGGTATCTCTGAGAGCGGCCCGCTTTTCCTGATCCGACGCAAAAAGGCCTTGTGATTCGACGAACTCAACGAGATCGCTTCCAGCCAGCCGCTCTATAACACATTCTGTCGCGTGCACGTCGACAAGCTGATCGAGGTACGCGGCACCAACGGTTCGACTGGTTGCGAGGATGCCGATGCGTCCACTGCGGGTCACCTCCGCTGCCGGCTTGATTGCAGGGACGGTTCCGACAAAGGGCACGTCGAAACGTTCGCGCAAAGCCGGAAGCGCAAAAACGCTGGCTGTATTGCAGGCGATCACGATTACGCGTGGACGGTGATGTGCAATGAGGTGTTCGGTAATGCGCGAGACGGTATCAATCAGGAACTCGGGTGTCCGGTCTCCGTAGGGGAACGATGCGTTGTCAGCGACGTAAATGAACTGCTCCCCGGAAAGGTATGTTCGCGCGGTCAGAACATACGGAAGCCCTCCCACTCCTGAATCGATAAATGCGATCGACATGCCTATCCGCCAAACAGCTTATTAAAATCGTCTCGTGCGTCGTTTTTGCCGCTCAAAGGATCTCGCGGAGCACGTCCTGCCTTCACGTTCGGCTGGAAGTAATCGCAGAAGTTCGCTCTGTCCTTGTCGGCTACACGCTCGGGAATCGTTTCGTGACACTCCCAGTGAGCACCGGGTTCATAAAACGTACAGTTCAGACAGACGCGCACATCTGCACCGCACTCAGGACAGCGATCTCCACGGTGGAAGGTCTTCGGAAGTGTGGCTCCACAGGAAAAACAACTAGTCATTACGCTCACCTTCGGTCTGAAAGGCTACGCCACTTGCGTCTAATTCGCAAGCGGCGTAGCATCATTAAGGGACAAATGAAATGAAGCGACGCACATGGCATCCAGACGATTTGCAGAATGAGCTGGATCAGAACGGTCGGATCGACCGGGTATCATTCGATGAACGCACACTCGTCGGAATCGACTTTTCCGGGAAAACGCTGTATGGCTGCAGTTTTTCCGGGACGGTTCTCAGAGAGTGCACGTTTACGGAAACAGTATTGTCGCTGTGTTTTTTCGATTTTGCGGAACTCGATCGGATTACCTTCGAGCACAGCCGCATCCGCTCATCAACCATTTCCTGCGCGACCCTCAAGCAGTGCAGGTTTTTCGACGCGACCCTCATGCACGTCAGCTTTAACGGAAGCCTCATACGCGACTCAGTGATACAGTCGAGTGATCTGCTCGCGTGCCGTTTTGTGAACGCAACCCTGAGAGATGTGGTGATAGCCGATTGTAATGTCAAAGGAAGCGATTTCCGCGATTCGGAGCGCATGAACGTGCGGTACTCGCAGTGTAACCTCTCGGAGGCCTCCGGCATACGAGGGTCCCGTGTACGGAGTCTGTTTTGAAACTTTTTTCACATCTATCGCTCGAAGGCTTCTCGAATACCTACGTGATTGCCACCGACTCGAGTAAGAGTTGTGTCGTTATTGACCCGGGGAGTATGGACTCTGATCTGCTGAAGATCTTTCTCAAGAACGAAATCGACCCGGAACTGGTACTGATTACACGGGCCGAGACACATCACATGGCAGGACTCGACACCCTTCGAAAGATCTATCAGCCCGAAACATACGGAATTGAGTCTTTCGATCTGTCTTTCGGCCCGAAACATGCTCCCGACGAAAACGGTACGGCTGATAATCTCGTCGATTACCGGGATATCTCGTTTAACGGTTTCTCAGTTTCGGCGATCAGTTTCCCGGGGGCTTGGATCGATGGATCCATGTACATCGTCGACGGCATGCTCTTCCCCGGTGCAATGTTCTCCGCCGGAGGCCTGCGCGAGGTCGACGCGGGCTATCCACACGCTCTGCTGGTTGAATCTCTCAAAAGCGTCTTCGCGACGCTTCCTGGTCCTACCTGGGTCTTTCCTGCGTACGGGCCTCCGACAACCATACAGGTTGAACTCCGCTCCAATCCCGCTCTACGACGTCCTTTGGAGCACCATGCTCTTGAAGACAGCGGGTAAAACGCTCCGGAAGTGGTGAACAGAACAGTGTCGGCTCAGTCGCTTCCGGCAACAGGATCTGCAGTGCCGCTGCATGAAGCATCAGGCCTTCAGGGTCTCGATTCCGACTGTACAGGCTGTCGCCGAGGATGGGGCATCCAAGATGCTTCATATGAACACGAAGCTGATGGGTCCGGCCGGTGTGCGGATACAGTTCTACGAGCGACATTCCGGCAAACGCAGCCGCAATACGATACTCCGTAACGGCTTCCTTCCCCTGTCGGTTGTGATGCGTAAACCGCTTGCGGTTTTTCGGATCGCGAATGATATAGCCTGAAACGGTACCTCGCGCCTCGCGCGGCCGACCCGTGACGATCGCGATATACCTCTTGCGCACGACCCTTCGTGCAAACTGACTCTGCAGGAACTCATGTGTCTGCGGGTCCTTCGCGATGATGATGAGCCCTGAGGTGTCCTTGTCGAGGCGGTGCACGATACCCGGTCGATAGCTTCCTTCGAATGTATCCGACATGTCCCGGTCCCGGTACAGCAGACCATGGACGAGTGTTCCCGACCAGTTGCCTGCAGCCGGGTGAACAACCAGTCCTGCCGGTTTATCGACGACGAGCACGTGATTGTCTTCGTGTACGACCGAGAAATCCACAGGCTCGGGAATGAGATCCTGTTTTTCCGGTGGCCGTATCGCAAATTCGACCTGTTCTCCGGTCCTCACCTTCCGGGAAGCTTTCTGAGGGATCCCGTTTACCAGGAGTCGTTCCGCATCGCGGCTTATCCGGGTTCGACTGACGCCGGGAATGTGTTCGGTGAGAAAAACATCGAGACGAAGCCCGTCCGAATGTTCATCAATTGTGAAGTTATATATCTGATCGGTCATACCTGGTTATTCCTGAAAGCGTGTCTCACCGCAGAGTATACGCCTAATCGTCGTCAACTGCGGAACGTTCCCGCAGTCCAAGCACGTAGTCGGTTACTCCGACGATCGCACTCGCGCTGAGAGATACTCCGAGCACGACGTTTCGGTCACGCTGATCCGCTGGTCTCGTTTCGGCCCAGCTGATTTCGTCTTCATGCGTCAGCAGACGATACGTGCGAAAAAACAATGTGGTAAAAAGCATTGTCAAGGGAAATGATCCCAGAGTGATGATCTGAAAACGCCTCGCATCCCGTGCATACTGTGGAAACTCGTCCGGATCGTACGGGACAGGTTCGTTCGCCGGAGCTGGAAACGCCGAGAGCGTGAACAGCAGAACTCCGAGCAGTATGCTAATAAATCGCCGCATGTTTACCGCCTCCGCGAAAGACCGTCGCCGTCAGGGGGTTCGCTCACCAAAAATCCCTGTGCCAATTCTCACTTCGGTTGATCCTTCTTCGACAGCTATTTCAAAGTCGCCGCTCATTCCCATTGAAATGGTGTCCCACAGGTCAATCGTGTACTCGCGGCCTATCTTCTCGTACCAGGCACGAAGGGACTGGAAGCACCCGCGTATGGCTCTCTCGTCGTCTACGAACGGAGCAACGGTCATGACGCCACGCGGACGCAGGGCATCGACACTGCACAACAGGTCTACGAGTTCAAAGATCTCCTTCTCGTCTTCCGCGAGGCCGAACTTGGACTTTTCGCCTGACGTATTTATCTGTACCAGGACATCCATGGGCGCTTGTGTCGAAAGGCGGGATACGAGAGCGTCGACGGTGCGAGGGTTGTCTATACTCTCGATGGAATCGACGAAACCGCTGACCTGCGCGGCCTTGTTTCGTTGCAGATGGCCAATGAGCGACACGTGTACATCCTTTCGCCGAACGCCGCTATCAAGACAGTCACCGTCAGCATCCAGGGTCGCAGGCCAGCGCCGCACCAGCTCCTGGACCCGGTTTTCGCCAAAACAACGAATACCGGCGTCCAGGGCCTCAGTAATCTTTGCGTCGGGCTGCTGTTTACTGACTGCCATGAGGCGCACACTGTCGGTCGAACGGCCGGTCCGTTCACAGGCTTCTGAGATACGTTCCTGAAACGCTTCGTACCGTCGCCGGATACCGCTTTTACTCATACGCTAACCATCAGGCCTCGCGGTTCAGATTGTACTCGAGAAGCTGCTCGAGCATTTCGCGCCCGTTTTCAGGCATATCGGGTATGTCGTTTCTTATACTTTGGCGTGTTTCATCCGCGTAGTTCTGAAGAACGTTCTCTACATCGTCGACAACCCGGTATAAATGCATGCACCTGGTCACGAAGGCAATATCCTCAGGACTGGGTTCTGAAGCCCCGAACACCGTCGCAAGGTGGTCTCTATCGCTGGCGCTCGCCCGTTCGAAGAGGTAGGTCCGGTATAAGGTCTTCTTGTCGGCCGCTACATCGCTCCCCACCTTCTTTCCGATAGCGGCTGTCTGCCCGAAGAGACCTATATAATCATCCTTGATCTGGAACACAACGCCGAGCCCCTCTCCTATCCGTCCGAGGGTTTCGATATCACGTTCCGGCGCGGCAGAAATCGTCGCTCCACACATAAGAGGGAGAGAGAATGTGTACCGGCCGGTCTTATATCTGTACAGATCGATAATTTCGGACTCTGCTACCTGTTCCGGATACACTCCGTGGTATACATCGCTCATCTGGGCAAGGCCAACCCTCGCGATTTCGGTCGAAATAAGACGTAAAAGCCTGCGTTCAAGAGCCACCGGTACATCATCATGAGCAACGAGGCCGGTTGCGAGAAATATTGCGACGTCACCTGCGCAGATTCCCATCGCTTCACCGAAATGTCTCGGTTCGGCGAGCGAACGGTCAATACCAAGTCGTTCATACTGTGCGAACACGCTCGGAGCGCCGCGACGCAACGTGTCTCCATCCATAATGTCGTCGTGTATGAGAAGGAAGCTCTGGAGCAGCTCCATGACTGCCGCCAGGCGCGTTGTCGGTTTATCTGAACCTTGGTAGCCGTAGAGTTCGGCCCCCAGGTAGACGAGCGCTCCACGGATCATTTTTCCGCGGGACGAAAAGTCGTAAAGCCGTGTCGCTGCGTCCGTACCGAATGGGTGGGACTCGAAAAGTTCACGCAACTCGACACGAAGATACTCGTCCAATGAGCGCGATATACGCTCTTTCTGTCTTAATAGATAGTCGATCATGGTCTATATGCCCCGTACGGCAATACTTCTGTTTCTCACGAAAACAGTGCGTTTGCGAGTATCGTCCAGTATATACGCGCTTTTGCCGGTTTTACCTTCTTCTGATATACGACAAAGGGATCGTTGATAATCCGTGTCGCGGTCCAGTTATACATATCGGATGCAGTCTTCACGGGAATGAAGTACCGGCGCTCCATGAACCGGTATCCGGTTTCCGCCTGTTTCTGCCATCCGAGATACCGCTCAATCTGAAGTTTCAGGAAGCGCCGGAACTCATCCGGTTGAGCCCGGGTGGCTTCTTCGCTCAGATTCGTCAGGCTCGTCTCTGAAGCAGGAAGATACTGCCGGCCAAACGTGACGTCTTCGTCGATGTCACGAATGAAGTTTATGAACTGCATTGCCCTGCCCTGCATGCAGGCAGCCGGTAGTGCTTCTTCCGGGAGCTGCAGTATTTTCGACATGAACAGGCCGATAACCTCGGCGGATCCGTAGACGTACTCGAGGGTCTCATCCACAGACGCATAGACCTTTTTCGTGAGATCGAGTTCCATCGAATGTAAAAAGGCAGTCGTCCACGCCGGGTCAAAGTCACGGCGGGTCGCCAGCTCAATGTATGCATCGATAATAGGATCATCGGACGGGCTCCCGGTCATGAGTGCATGCTCATACTTTCGACGAAAACTGTAAAAACCGTTTGCGTCCTGTGGTATGGTATCGACAAAGTCGTCTGCGACTCGCACGAACGCATACAGCGCATAGACGTCTCGTTTGACCGCCGGGGGGAAGAAGACACTTGAGTTGAAGTAGGTTTTGCTTCCCCGGCGAAAAACGCTTTTCTGAAGCCGGCGTACGTTCATGAACACTCCCTGGCAATCACTTCTGACAATTCCCGGGAACGTGTAAAGATCACCGGCACACCGTCACTGGAGTAGGCGTGCTGCCTGCTATAGCAAAGATTGCATGCGTTATTACCGCGATGGATTCGCCTGAACACCGCGGTTCGAAAAGTCGTACATGCACGTCCCACGGCCATCCCACAACGACCATTGTAACAGGACCACAAGTACTTATGCGACCACACGAGAAAAATATCAATCGCGTCTCTGATTGACCTTGTCAAAACATTGGCACCTCTGAAACGTAATTACCGGCGCGTGCCAGCAGACAGCAATATACCATTCTGCGCGTTACCCGGAATACACAACGACGCAATATCATCCGAATTTTATATCTTGCTGTAAAGAACACAATGTCGTCTCTTACGCCCGTATAATAAGCATCATTCCGTTTATAACGACGTTATTTAGACACACAGGCGTTCATATTATCTATTCAAACTGATTTTTCGACGTAACTTGTTACTAATATGCTTAAGTATTATCGCCTGTTTTCTTAAATATGCCCTTTTTAGGGTTTTCGAGCGAAATATTACGCGGATAACACAACCATTTAATTGACACGTGGTTCCGAAGCGAGTAATGTATCGGTCAATCAGAAGGAGATACAGTATGGCAGGTACTAAACGAACTGGAGCAGAGGCGATAGTTGACATAATTCAGCAGGAAGGAGTCGAATTCATTTTTGGTTTACCGGGTGGAGCGGCTATCCCCATCTTTGATGCTCTTGTTGATTCGCCAGTGAAGCTCATTCTCGTGCGTCACGAGCAGGGAGCTGCACATATGGCGGATGGCTACGCCCGAGCTACCGGCAAACCGGCTGTATGTCTGGTCACAAGCGGCCCCGGCGCTACCAACACGGTCACGGGGATTCTCACGGCCCAGATGGACTCCGTTCCGATGGTCGTGATCTGCGGCCAGCAGACACGAAAGAATCTGGGTCTTGATGCGTTTCAGGAAGCCGATATGTCGGGGATCAGCTATCCGATTGTAAAACACAGCTACCTTGTAAAGGATCCGAATGACCTCGCACGCGTTGTACGCGAAGCGTTCTACCTCGCACAGACCGGACGACCAGGCCCTGTACTGGTTGATGTTCCGAAGGATGTCGCCGCAGCGACGATTGAGCCCGACTTTAACGAACCCCTGCAACTCCCGGGGTATACGCTCCCCGGTGGCGGAGATATGGCGGACATCGAGTACGCGGCCGAGTTGCTGTCGGCGGCGAAGAAACCAATTCTTCTCGTTGGCCACGGAGCGGTTATCAGTGGAGCCGAGAAGGCCGTAACCCATCTTGCCGAGAAACTTCGTGCTCCGGTTACGAACACACTGCTTGGAAAGGGCTGTTTTCCTGAAACCCACGAGCTCAGTCTGGGCTGGTTGGGCATGCACGGTACCGCGTACGCCAACTTCGCCGTGCAGGAATGCGATCTTATCATGAGTATAGGGTCCCGATGGGACGATCGCATCGTAGGACGGTACGATACGTTCTGCCCGAATGCCCTGAAGATACACATCGACGTTGACCAGGCGGAGTTCAATAAAACCCTTCCAATGGAGTGCACGATTCACGGCGATGCGCGACAGGTTGTTGAAACCCTTGCGTCGATTGTAAAACGCGGTGACACGACTGCATGGCTTGCACAGATCGCAAAATGGAAAAAACAGTACCCCATGAAGTTCCAGAAAGGTGGAAAACTGAAAGCTCAGCATGTCATTCAGGAGATTTTTGAGCAGAGTCAGGGAAAAGCGATTGTCTCGACCGATGTTGGACAACATCAGATGTGGACTGCGCAATACTATCTGTGTGATCACCGCTTCCAGTGGCTGAGTTCGGGTGGCGCTGGAACCATGGGTTTTGGACTTCCAGCCGCCATCGGTGCCCAGTTCGCATGTCCGGATCGACAGGTCATCGCAATCGTAGGTGATGGCGGTTT
Source organism: Spirochaetaceae bacterium (assembly GCA_007128315.1). Taxonomy (GTDB): domain Bacteria; phylum Spirochaetota; class Spirochaetia; order DSM-27196; family SKKC01; genus SKKC01. The sequence goes on from SKXQ01000017.1 coordinate 139,597, forward strand.
TCAGATGACGCTCTGTGAACTCGCAACTGCTGTCAGCAATAAACTTCCTGTCAAGATCATCGTGATCAATAATCACTATCTCGGGATGGTACGGCAGTGGCAGAATCTCTTTTACGAGAACCGCCTCAGTGGCGTTGATATGGAAGGTAACCCGGATTTCGTTAAACTCGCTGAGAGCTACGGCGTGAAGGCGTTTCGCGTTAAACGCAGCGCTGATGTCCGACGCATGGTTCGGCAGACACTTGAGTACAACGACGGTCCCTGCCTGCTCGATGTAGAGGTAGAAAAAGAAGACAATGTGTTCCCGATGATTCCCGCCGGGGCGAGTCTCTCGGATATGATTCTCGAGCCACAGCAGCCGAAGCGACGGAAGACGTCTAAAACAGAAGGACAGAGGTAAGAGCTATGAGTAGTTTACCCAATAATGGATCGACTCGAAGCGGTAAATCCGCTCACGGTGCGAGTACGTTCGAGGACAGACTTGAGCAGGGACGCCTGCTCGAACGCGCACAACGGCGACAGCGTCCTGACGATGAGACCGTATCGGATCAGGTTAAAGGACACACGATCAGCCTGCTCGTCAGTAATAAGCCGGGTGTGCTGATCCGAATTGCGCTCGTGTTTGCACGACGGGGTTTCAATATCGACAGCCTGGTCGTGAGCCCGAGTAGCGATGAACGTTTTTCGGTGATGAACATCGATGTCAGTGGAGACAAAACGACTCTTGATCAGATTATCAAGCAGGTCAACAAACTCGTCGATGTTGTGCATGCAACCGACTACACGGACGAAGATCTGATTCAACGGGAGCTCGCGCTTATTAAAGTCAAGTGCCGACCGGAGGAACGCCCCGAAGTCCTTCAGCTTGCCCACGCCCTTGAATGCGTGACGCTTGACCTCAGTGAGACGACGGTCACATTCCAGATCACGGGTCCGACGGAAAGACTTGATAATGCACAGATGGTATTGAGTAGTTATGGCGTAGTTGAGATGATACGCACGGGCAAACTAATCATGGCCCGCGGAAATAAGGTAACCTCATAAGGAGCTGACATGGGACGGAATTTGTTCGACAAGGTATGGGATCTTCATAAAGTGCGTACGCTGGAAAGCGGACAGGACCAACTCTTTATTGGCCTGCACCTGATTCACGAGGTAACAAGTCCACAGGCGTTCCAGATGCTCGAAGATCGGGGACTGACCGTCCGATTCCCGGAGAGGACCTTTGCTACAGTCGATCACATAGTACCGACAAAGGCCCAGGCGCGGCCTTTCGGGGACTCTCTTGCCGAGCAGATGATGTTGGCTCTCGAGGAAAACACGAAGAAGTACAATATAGAGTTTTTTGATCTTTCGAGCGGCAAACAGGGTATCGTACACATCATCGGGCCTGAACTCGGTCTGACTCAACCCGGTATGACCATTGCTTGCGGTGACTCGCATACCTCGACGCACGGTGCATTCGGGGCCATCGGCTTCGGTATAGGGACCAGCCAGATCCGCGACGTTCTTGCGTCACAGTGCATGGCGATCAGCCGGCCCAAAGTCAGACGCATTCAGGTCAACGGCACCCTGGCGGACGGAGTGTATGCGAAGGACATAATCCTGAAAATAATCGCCGATCTCGGCGTGAAAGGCGGTCTCGGATACGCCTACGAGTATGCAGGACCGGCGATACACGAGCTGTCTATGGAAGGGCGCATGACCATATGCAACATGAGCATTGAAGGCGGCGCCCGGGTCGGTTACGTGAATCCCGATGAGACAAGCTACGAGTACATCCGCGGACGTCAATATGCTCCGGACGGTGAAGACTTCGATCAGGCAATCGCGTTCTGGAACAGCATTGCAAGCGATGAGGATGCCCGATATGACGACGTGTATACGCTTGACGCGAACAGCCTCAGCCCTATGGTTACCTGGGGAATAAACCCCGGACAGGCAATCAGCGTCGACGATCACATGCCATCGGTCTCCGAAATGCAACCCGAACAGCAGGAAGTCGCCAGGAAAGCCTACCGGCACATGGAGTTCGATGAGGGACAGGCCATTCGGGGAACGCAGATTGACGTTGCCTTTCTCGGCAGCTGTACGAACTCAAGAATTTCAGATCTCCGTGAGGCTGCTTCGATCGTCAAGGGCCGCACGGTCAAGTCGGGTGTAAAGGCTTTCGTAGTCCCCGGCAGCATGCAGATCGCCCGACAGGCTCGCGAAGAAGGGCTTATGCAGATTTTCGAGGACGCAGGATTTGAGTGGCGTGGCGCAGGATGCAGTATGTGTCTGGGAATGAACCCGGACAAGCTGCAGGGACGTGAAATCTGCGCAAGCTCGAGTAACCGAAACTTTATTGGTCGACAGGGCGCGCCAGGCGGACGGACGTTGCTAATGAGTCCGGCTATGGTTGCAGCGGCCGCGATTACCGGCGAAGTTACAGACGTCCGCGAATTGAAGCAGAGAGCCAGCGAACCGGCACACGCTTAGAAACGTCACAAAGGGAGTACAAGAGTATGTCAAATCATGTTTTCAAGGTCGAAGGGAGAGCGATCCCCATTCGTGGAAATGATATCGATACCGATCAGATCATTCCTGCCCGCTTCATGAAATGTGTGACCTTCGATGGTCTCGGAGAGTATGCCTTCTTTGATGTGCGATTTGACGATCAGGGAAACGGGAAAGACCATCCTTTTAACGAAGAGAAGTACCAGGGCGCATCGATACTTCTGGTGAACTCCAACTTCGGTTGCGGTTCATCCCGCGAGCACGCACCTCAAGCACTCGCAAAATGGGGTATCAAAGCCGTCGTCGGTGAGAGTTACGCCGAAATATTCGCCGGAAACTGCGTCGCGATGGGTATACCAGCGATTGAGTTATCGCACGAAGCCGTCGAAGAGATCATTCGCCTCGTCGAAGAAGACCCGTCGCTGGAGCTCACACTGCTCGTTCGCGAGCAGGTGGTTCAACTCGGACGACGGACCTTTGAAGGATTTATTCCACCGGCATATCGCAACAGTCTGACACAAGGCACCTGGGACTCCACGTCAGTTCTTCTCGACGCGCCTGAGGACATCGACAAGGTCGCAGCACGTCTGCCCTACGTGTCCGGATTCTAGAAAAGGGACAAAGACATGGCATCCAGCAAAGCATTAAACCGTAACAGTCGTGAGATGACGGAAGGGCTTGAACGAACGGCAAACCGAGCTATGTTAAGAGCGGTCGGTTTCAAGGACGGTGACTTTACCAAGCCCATCGTCGGAGTCGCGAGCGCATGGGGTGACGTCAGTCCCTGCAATATTCATCTGCGCGACCTTGCAGATATGTGCCGTCCACCGCTCGAGGAGTCCGGGGCCAAAGCGGTCGGTTTCAATACCTTCGTGGTAACCGACGGCGAAGCCATGGGACACGAAGGCATGAAGGCGAGCCTCGTGAGCCGCGACACCATCGCAGACGTCATCGAACTTGTCGCGCGCGGGCACCAGCTCGACGCCCTCCTCGGCATCGGTGGGTGTGACAAGACGATACCGGGCACGCTCATGGGTATCGCCCGCATGAACGTACCCGGACTGTTTGTGTACGGCGGTACGATACGCAGTGGCAGAATCGCCGGTAAACGCATTGATATTGTAAGTGCGTTCGAAGCCGTCGGGGCGGTCAGTGCCGGAACTATGACAGAGGCCGAGCGCCATGCGGTTGAATGTGCAGCGTGTCCCGGCCCGGGGGCCTGCGGCGGAATGTACACGGCAAATACAATGGCCTGTGCGGTCGAAGCTCTTGGAATGAGTGTACCCGGCAACTCCTCCGTACCCGCTGACGATCCGAGACGACAGGAAGTGATGGAGCGAAGCGCACGCACGCTCTATCGCCTCATCGAAGAAAACGTATGCCCGCGCGATATCATGACCAGGAACGCCTTCGAGAACGCCATACGAACGATCATGGCGCTCGGCGGCAGCACGAATGCCGTTCTGCATCTGCTTGCACTCGCTCATGAGGTAGACGTCGATCTCACCATAGATGACTTCAACCGCTTCAGCGATACCACGCCCATACTCTGTGACATGAAACCTGCGGGAACCTACGTCATGGAAGACCTGGACCAGGCAGGCGGCCTGCAGATGGTCATGAAAATGCTGCTGGATAAGGGTCTTCTACACGGCGACTGCCGGACCGTTACCGGTAAAACGCTCGCTGAGGACCTCGAGAACGTTACGGTAAATCTTGACGGGCAGGATGTGGTACACCCCTTCGAGAAGCCGGTAAAGAGTCAGGGGCCGATTGTGATTCTGAAAGGTAATCTTGCTCCTGACGGCGCCGTGCTGAAGACCTGCGGATTGCAGGAGGTCGTGCACACCGGTCCCGCTCGGGTCTTCGAAAACGAACAGCATGCCATGAAAGCGATCATCTCCGGTTCGATCAAGGCCGGTGATGTTGTTGTGATTCGCTATGAGGGACCGAGAGGAGGTCCTGGAATGCGTGAAATGCTCGCACCAACGAGTGCCATCGCCGGCGCAGGCCTTCTTCACGATGTGGCACTGATTACCGACGGGCGTTTCAGCGGTGGTAGTCATGGCATGGTCGTCGGACACGTATCGCCCGAGGCACAGGATGGTGGTCCGATCGGACTCCTGAACGAGGGAGACATTATCTCCATCAACAGTCACACGAAAGAGCTTTCGGTTCAGGTCTCTGAATCGGAACTTGCGCGTCGACGAAACGACTGGGCCCCGAAGGATCATGGCTACGCGCGTGGAGTGCTGGCAAAATTTGCACGACTGGTGAGTTCAGCGAGTACGGGTGCTGTAACGAGCTGATTTCTGTTACCATCCCGGTATGAAGAATACGCATCCCGGCCGCCTGCGTGTGGCCGCTTCTCAGTACTACGTACGCCCGATACAGGGATTCGACGAATTTGTTGATCAGGTAAAGTCGGTTGTCGCAACCGCCGCCGGGTATGATTCTCGACTCTTCGTTCTTCCCGAGTATTTTTCGCTGCAGCTCGCGGCGCTCGATGATCCGCATAGACCTGTCGCCGAACTCGTGCGAGGTGTAGCGTATCACCTGCCTCGTTTTCTTGAGTTATTTACGGAACTGTCGCGCGAACACGGAATGTACATTGTTGCCGGCACGATTCCCACGGTAGATGCGGAAGATGACCAGGTGAGGAACGACTGCTATGTGTTCTCGCCACAAGGAAAAATCGGTATCCAGGGAAAACTGCATATGACGCGTTTCGAGCGGGAGGACTGGGGCGTTTCCGAACGGAGTGAGTTGAAGGTCTTCGAGACAGACTTTGGCCGTATTGCGGTAGCGATCTGTTATGACGTCGAGTTCCCGGAACTCGTTCGCGCTCTCGCGGATTACGATGTTGACATCCTCTGCGTTCCCAGCAGCACCGATGATCGTCACGGATATCTTCGCGTACGGTACTGCGCACACGCTCGAGCCATAGAGAATCAGATGTATGTCATTCATTCTCCCACGGTTGGTGGATTGCCGTGGGTACCCGACGTTTCGCTCAACTACGGAACTGCAGCGATTCTCACTCCCTGTGACTACCCATTCGCACGCGACGGTATTCTGACTGAAGGCGTACTAAACCAGGACATGATCGCTGTCGGTGAACTTGATCTTGAAACCATCGCCCAAAGCCGCACCTTCGGCACGGTACTCCCTCTCGTGGATGCGAGGCATACGCGCAAACTTGTACGAAATACTGAAGTGTGCTCGCTTCAGTAGGGACTCGACAGACATGGATGAAGACGAATCGCTTTTTATCAATATCTTCGACCGCGAATGTGGAATACGGGTCCGGACGACGCGTCCGGCGGACCATGACGCTATAGTTGAGGTTTCTCACAGAGTCTACCCTCCGTCTCTTGCTTGGACCTACCGTGAGCTTGAGTCGCACCAGCGCGTCTTTCCTGAAGGACAGGTCGTCGCCATCGATGAGAATACCAGTACCCTCGTCGGAACTGCGATGAGTCTGACCGTTCTCTGGGAAGACTATGAGGTAACCGACGACTACATAGATTTTACTGATAACGGTATGTTCACGAACCACGATCCAGACGGACGAACCCTGTACGGAGCCGAAGTGTTTGTTCATCCTGATGCTCGCGGAAAAGGTATAGGTCGCAGGTTATACGATGCGAGACGCATTCTCTGTCGCCGACTCGGGCTGCTGCGTATTCGTGCCGGAGCACGCCTGCCGGGTTACGAGAGCTGGTCGGACCGACTGAGCATATACGATTACGTGCAGGAAGTGATTCGGGGTCGCATATTCGATCCGACACTTTCCTTCCAGCTCCGGAATGACTTTCATGTTATACAGGTCGTCAGCGGATATCTCGCACCTGATGCCCAGAGCGCGAACTATGCCGCGTTGATCGAATGGATCAATACCGATGTTGCGCAGGAACCGGAGCTCGAACGAGCCAGGCGGAGATATGCGGAGTTCGCCGCTCTGTAAACGTTCTTCTCAATCAACGTCTCATTCACAGGCGTATATAATAGTATGAACACCTGTACCGCACGCCTGTATGTCGTGTCTGTATCTATCCTGTTGACGGTTCTTCTGCTGCACAGCCGCAGCACCCCCACGATATTCCCCCGGTGTCCTCACACCGACATAGAATACCTGGTCACGTCTATGGACCGTGTCTACGAGAACCTTGCCCTCGCACGCTATGAGGTTGCGGCTGCAGTCCTCGATGAAGTTATCCGTAGACACCCGTACTACTCGGTCGCAGGTGTCCTGAGGGCCAGATTGCTTCTTGCTGAAGGTAAAAATGCCAGTGTCCGGGACATAATAAGGAATGTGCTGAACACAGACTCCCGGAACGCAGAAGCACTGCGTCTGCTCGCCCTTGTCTACGAACAGGAAGGGAACTACGCCGCATCCATAGCGATCCTCGATCTCGTTGTGAGCAGGAACGAAGATCTCGTTCGCGCGTACCTTGACAGGGGTCGCATGTACAGCCGTCTCGGGTTGTTCGAGGAAGCCTACGCAGACCTGTCCCGCATAGAACACATGACGCGTGACGAGTCACTGCTGCACATGTCCCGACGGGTTACCACACTAATTGATCGCGGGGTTTTTGCTGAAAGACAGAACTAAGGGGAATGGGCACTGGCGGATTTGAACCGCCGACCTCTTGCATGTCAAGCAAGCACTCTAACCAACTGAGCTAAGCGCCCGATAGCGACCGAACAATACGTGAAAGTCGCGTTTCAGTCAAGACGTACGTCAGTCCTTGAGGCAGGCAAGTATGCGTTCGAGCACCTTTTTCCGGTCAAGTGGTTTGACAATATAATTCCTGGCGCCGAGAAGCAGGGCCTTTTTGACCAGATCCTGCTTGCCGAGAGCACTGATCATGACGATCCTCGCGTTGGAATCGAACTCGATTATTTTCTCGAGCGCCGTAACGCCGTCCATTTTGGGCATCGTTATGTCCATGGTAACGAGGTCGACATTCGGATACAGCTCTTTGTACTTATCGAGACCTTCCTGACCGTCACCCGCAGTACCAGCAACCTCAAAGCCTTCCGACGTGAGAATCTGACTGATCTGCTTGGTTACAAACATCGAATCATCGACAACCAGCACACGGTACGCGGAACCGTCTTCTCGCGTCCCTTCGGCCTTGCGTTCGTTGATCGTCGGAAAATCCTGCTTTGCCTTCATGCTCTTCTGCTCCCTATGCCCGTTCTCTGACCGCTACGTTTACTTCAACACGTCCCTGCGGAATGTCCATCGGCACGATGAGTGCTTCTACCCCCGGATCACTGACCTCCATATTGTCACCGGTGAATATCGCCGGTGGCGTAAGATCAAATGTGAATCCCAGGTCGTGCAACTTGGTTACCGCCTGCCCGGTGATCATGTTCGCAAGCTCCGTTATTGTAGCCCGCCCCATATCATTCAGGGTAACTATGGGTTCCATATCCATGGATGCCAGCATTCCGTTTGCTATCTTTATGGCAGTCTCTTTTGACATATCAAACAACACGCGCCCTTCAACGTCACCTGCGAGGCCGACGATGGCTGCAACCCCCATGACCGGCATAGAGGTCGATTTCAGATACAGGTCGCCCCGCTTGACTTCGACTCCGAGGACTTCCTGTATGACACTGTACGCTGACTCAACAAACGGATTTATGTATTCTACTCTCATCGATCTATCTCACCTTTCTGTTTGATCCTTATCTCAACTGATAAACACCCGATAGTTCCGACTGTACGGCCTCGAAGAGGCTCGAGTCGTCAAGTCGTTCGTGTTCTCCAACTACGATTATCCCGCCGGACTTCAGTTTCTCGGCTGCGTTTTCGAGAAAAACGGCCTGCTCCGATGCATCGAGGAACGAAAGCAGATCCCGGGCGAGCACCATGTCTACTGCGGGCAAAGAGTTTGAGTGAAGGACGTCATGATACTCAAAGACGATTCTATCCTTGATTTCGGAGGAAAACGAACTCCCGTTGGTTCCGGTTACAGTGTACTCCCGGAATTCCGGAGGCAGGGTGTTTGCCTGAAATACGAGATTCGGGGCTGATGAAACCTGCATAAGATCCTTGTCGTGCGCCCATATCTTGATGCGTGCTTCGCCAAACTTCGAAACGAGCACTACGGCCAGGCTGTAGGATTCATACCCACCGGCACACCCCGCATTCCAGACAAAAAACGTTGTCGGTTGCGATTCCGGAAGCAGCGAGCGAATTCTCCGGCAATATTCCTGTGACCAGAACCGTCCGGTGTCGGGCGAATAGAACGGACTCAGAAAAGCCTGTGCGTCCTCTGCTGACTCGAACTGCACGTCTCTGCTTTCGTCTCTCCTGTCACGGCTCCAATCCTCGTATCGTTGACGGACCCAGTTTTCGTTCACCGGGCTTACGTAGAAGCCGGCAAACGTCGAAAGCGTGTCGCGAATGAACTCAAAACTCAGTGCAGGATCGACCCCTGTTGCCTCAGGAGCTGCCTGAAGCGGCTGTGCATGCTCTTCTGCCAGCGCATACTTCGTTTGCTCCATAGCTTCCCCGGTGCGTCGCGTGTCGTCGAAGACCGGCTGGTCGTCGGCCTTCCGTTCTTCGCGTGCGAAAATGCGTTCGACGTCCAGAATTATGTAGAGCCGGTCGTTATACTCAACGACGCCTTCAATGTATTTCAGATTAACATCGGCAAAAATCGGATGAGGAGGTTGTATACTATTTCGCGATATTCCAACAACACGTGCAATACTGTCGACGATGACTCCGAGCATGTTTTCTTCGAGTCGAATTATCAGACCGTCGCAGGCTTCGCCCTGGGTCTGATCATCGTGGCTCAGATTGAAAAGCTTCCGCAGATCGATTATGGAAATAATGTCGCCACGGAGATTGTACACGCCTCTGACGAAATCGGGCGTGTTCGGGACGTAGGTAAAATTCCGAAACTTCGCAATCTCGGCGACCTTCATTATATCTATTCCGTAATCCTTTCCTCCGAGAGAAAACGTGACCATCTTGAAATCGATGTGTTCTACGCGATCCTGTTCAGTGGATTGACCGGAGCGTCCGTTTCGAATCGTTCTCCCGGCAAGCGACTCTACTGAATTTCCAGGCTGTGTCTGCATTTTTACACCCCGCCACTTCGCTGACGTATAGTCGTTTCCCGTTTCCGGCGATGCTCCCGTTCCTGTTTTAGACCGAGTTCCAGCAACTGTGCTACGTCGATAATGAGACTGACTGTTCCGTCACCGGTGATATTGGCACCGGCGATTCCGGGAACATTGGTGTAATGGTCTCGCAGCGGCTTGATCACGACATCTTCTTCACCGATGAGCTCATCAACAATAAGTCCCATACGTTTTTCACCACTGCCGACGACAACGACAAAGTAGTACTCCCGATCCTCATTAGTCTGAACACGGAAGAGTCGGTTAAGGCGCAGAAGGCTGACCACATCCTCGCGCACGTTGAATACTTCGTGATTATCAATGAACTTGATGTCGCTCGGACGAATACGGTGACTGTCTACGACACTGGTTATAGGAATCGCGTACATCTCTTTGCCTACGCGTACGAGCAGTCCCTGTATAATAGCGAGAGTCAACGGAATCTTTATCGTAAAACGTGAGCCGAGTCCCGGTTCGCTCCATACCGCAACGGCACCATTGAGCTTTTGTATCTGCTTACGGACTACATCCAACCCGACCCCGCGCCCGGAAATATCCGTTACGGCTTTCGCAGTGGAAAAACCCGGTTCGAAAATGAGGTTGAATGCCTCGACATCAGTCAATTGCTTCGAAGGATGAATAACGCCACGTTCAATCGCGCGTTGTTTGACCTTTTCGACGTCAATCCCCTTACCATCGTCAGAAATCTCAATAAGGATCATGTTGCCTTCGTTGCTTGCCTTCAGAGTCAGAGTCCCTGTTTCCGGTTTTCCGCTTTCAAGACGATCTGCAGGCGATTCTATACCGTGGTCGAGTGAATTCCGGACACAGTGGATAAGCGGATCGAGCAAGTCTTCAATAACGCTTTTGTCGAGTTCCGTATCCTCGCCCTCTATGTTAAGGCTGATTTTCTTGTCGAGGGACCTGGAAAGGTCGCGCACAAGGCGCGGAAAGCGTGAGAATATCTGCGCAATCGGAACCATTCGAATACGCATGACGCCCTGCTGAAGCTCTCCCGATATGCGGGCAAGATTCTGACTACCAGCCCGAAACTTCGTGACGTGGCTTTTTAACTGATTGTCAAAGCCGTCAAAAACATCAAAAAGAGCCCCGAACCGCTCGTGGATGGCGTGTCGCACCTCCTTGACCGGCATTCCACCTCGGATCTGTTCGAGATAAAACGGAAGCGCGTCAAACAGATCCTTCAGTGTTTCCCGATAATCCGCCTCAGTATTCTGTATGGTCTGAAGACTTTCCGCGAAATCATTGACCAGATGGTTGAAACCCGCTTTTACGATGACGGTTTCACTGACCAGATTCAGCAGGTTATCGATGCGACGTGAATCGACTCGAAGGACTGAGCTGCTGCCGCCGCCTTTTCTGACGGCTTCGAGCGCGCTACCACCCGTTCCGCCAGCGTCGGGTGCTTCGTCATCGCCATCCCCGGGAGTCTGGACGCCGTTCGTCACTGCTTCGCTCGTAGAGGCTGTCTCCGGCTCGGGTTTAGCCTGTTTCTGCGGTGTCTTCACCTCGAGGCTGGCGTCCTGTTGCGGCTCGTGCGCCCTGGTATCCCCTGCCAACGGTGTTTCGTGCTGACCGACGGATCGCACATGGACATCCGTCGTTACATCAAGAATTGTCGCCTTGGATACAATCTTCGATACCTCGACATCACCACCGGTGGCCAGATAATACGTTACGCGCGGGTGGTAGACGTCGTCGTACAGCGCCTCAAACTCGGGGTCCGTCTTGAGAACCTCTCCGAGAGACTTCAGCGCCGCGAAAACCTGTATACCGCCAACCGTGTTCATGGGGTTGTCCTCACTGAAGAGAACCTCCGCCTCGTAGATACTCCTGTCGGAACCAGCAGCTTCCTGCAGCTCCAGAATATCGTACTCGCTGAGCACCGCATTATCTGGTGCCGGCACACGCTGCGTTCCGGTGGTCTCCGCGTGGTCGCCCGTTTTCGAGTCGTTGGCGAGGACTGCGCTCAGCCGTGCTTTAAGCGCTGACACATCTCCGTCGAAGACGAGCCCCTCGGATCGTGCCGAAAGCATCGCTTTAATGACGTCTATCGAGTTGAGTAGCGTGTCGATAAGCAGTTCGTCGACCGAAGCCTTTCCGTCCCGAATACTGTCGAAGACATCTTCTACGAGATGGGTAAACTGCGTGAGCTCATCCATCTGAACCGTTGCCGACGCACCTTTTAGCGTGTGGGCGGCGCGAAAAATCTCGTCTATCGCGTCTGCGTTGGCACTGTCGTTCTCAAGCACGAGAATATTCTGTTCAAGATGTTCAACCTGAAGCTCGGCTTCGACGAAAAAATCCTGCAGAAGCTCTTGATTTGCGGGGTCGAGAAAGTCGCTCATATACTTGCTACAATCTTAGCCATAATGCACTGTTAGTCAAGGTTCTGGAAGTTTTCGCGATACCGCATGCAAGGTCCGCAAAAATGTACGATAATGTATGTGACGTGAAGATAATAGACACCATCAAGGAGTTTCACATGCGATCATGGCCACGCGCTACTCGAATTCTCGTGATTTCACTGGTCACGATGCTCGCCGTGGTATCTGCCACTAGCGCGACGGATCTCGACGTACGGCCTTTCGAATTTATTACCCGTGGATACGTCGACGGAGGCGTCTTCCAGCTCCAGACGACCGGCGAGCTCGGGATACAGCTGCAAAGCGGGCAGTTAACGCGATCCGAGGTCCTGCTCGGAGTCCGGTCGACCGCATTCGGTACCGATCCCGACGTAAGCCCGGTTGTGAGGCGTGCTTCGGTAACGTTCGAACAGCTGCTCGGCAGTTCATTTTCCTTCACCTACTTTCTCGGGGAGCTCGACCGCCTCGCCTCCGGACAGCGTTTCCCAGGGGCCTTCGGCACACCACCGGTAGCGACCGAATTCAGAGGATATCAGTATTTCCCGGAAGGCCCTTTGTACGAAGGTCTCTACGGCGTATCCGGTACCGGAGTACGGATCTCCTCGGGTGAGCAGTGGCGACGTGTTGAGCTTGCAGCGTACGCGTATCAGGACAATCGTTTTGACCCTGGCGTCTTCTCGAATGATATCGCTGTGATGGTCAACCTGGCAGGTGTTCAACTCGAAGCTTTCGCGGGAGCCAGTTATCCACTTGGAGCATTCGGCCGTTATCGCGGAGGGCTCCTGGCGAACTTTTCGACCCCGGAGGGAGATGCCCTGCTCGCTCAGGTCGGAGTGACCGGTTTCGAGCCTGGTTCCGGACAGGAATTCGGTCTGGATGATCTGTTCTTTCTCTTTGAACCCCGCGTTAATCTCGGGACGCTTGGGCTCGCACTTACGTTTTTCTGGCATCCCGGCTTATACGACCAGGTCGAGAATCCCGAGCGCGGAACCATAGACACGAATCTTAATGTCCGAATCGGAGATTCCGTCTCAGACGGACTGTCCGGTGGTGTCGAATCTCGAGTGTCAATACGGCCGCAGTCCGGTGACCAGTTTCAGATCACCACAGGACCATATCTTCGGCTGAACAGCGGATCCGTATCGTGGGATCTACGTGCGGTTCTACGACCCTTCCCGTTTGCGCTCGATGAACTGGTGGAAGGATACCTCGGAGTCAGAACCCGGTTTTAGGGAACGCTATTCAAAAGGGACTGGAATGAAACGACTATTTATCATTACGTGCGCGCTGTTTGTTCTCACTCCGTATCCGCCGACTGTTTCGGCTTTCGAACTTGATACCTCTGTCCGCGTCGTCCGGGACCTCTTCGGTACAAGTCACGAGCCCGGATCAGCAGTCGAACCGGGACTGAACGTTGAGCTGCTCACCCGCTTCTACAGTGTTCTTTCGGATCAGTTTGCACTGGTTGTTCAGGGGGAACGGCATACGGTAACCGGAAACACGCTCCTTTCCCGCATTCACGTATCAGAAGGTGTGTTCGATTTTGGCGTCGGTGCAAGCCTTGGCATTCTGAACAGCCTCGCCACGCCTGCGGTTCCGGGCTTTACCGCGCTTCTGCGGACGAACATTGGTGAGACCGTGTTTGTGCAGGCGGAACTCATCGAGAGCCTCGGTGGATCCGGTGCTTCCTACGGTCAGGTTGATGCTCGAGCCGGCTTCGGTGTCTATAACGCCGAGGTTGTCGTATTCTACGACAATCGACGAGCCGCTCGTCAGGGTGACGCGGTGATTCGACGAACGGTAAGCCGATACGGTACAACAGTCGATGTGTTCAAGAGCGGTGTGCCGTATGGTCTGAACTTCATGCTTGCGTGGCGCACCGAGAGCATGGAAGACGGAAGCACCGTCGATTCGCTCATGGGAGTCACTGGTGGAGCAGGTCTCTCCTATCAGCTTAACGATGCACTGCGAATCGGACTCGATTTTTCTACCGACATCTTTCTGATCGGAACCGGAAATCTCACAGGTGCGTCCCTGAACAGCCCGTTCACTTACCAGGCAGGTGCGTTCGTACGGTATTCCGCGCTGAACGACTAGATACGTCGCAGCTCGAGACGGATAATACCGCGTACCGATGGGGCTCCCGGGTTTCCGGTAAAACGCCAGGTCTGAATCGTCTGTCGAAGACGAACCTGCGCTTCGCTGGAAAGGACTGGTGCTCCCCGGTCTATGCGTATGGAACCCGGCTGAACGATGCCCCGTTCGTCAACCGCAAAGGATACTTCGAGATAGACCGTTCCACGTTCGAGCCTCAGATCGTTTGCACTGAAAGCAAGCTCGTTTCCCGAAATTCTGCTTCGAAGGCGTCCATCGGCCCACTCTATGTCGTCACCGGACCCGACATCCTCGGTGCGGTCGTGGTCTCCTGTTCCCGTTTGATTATCAGACTCCCCGGTTTCATCGCTGCCCGACCGTCCCACAATATCGCCTACTCGTGAACGAACGTCGATGATCTGGCCATCGTCGGCATGACTGACGTCACCGGCCTCCCCGTTGCTATCGCGCCTTGAAAGTTCGTCATCGATTATTCGCTCCTGCTCCTCGAGCGCGCGAATAAACTCGAGGGCTGCCTGTCTCTGGGCTTCCTGGACGGCAGCGAAGGTTCCGTCGTCGTCTGCTGCCGGGCTTGTGGGAAGAATGTCGCGACGCCGGAGACTCTCGCGGTCAGCTGCGTCTGCAGGCCCGATGGTGTCAACGAACTCGCCAGCATCCGGCTGGCGTTCCTGTGGCTGCGGAGCTGGTGCAGGAGACGGCGTCTGTGCAACATCGGGTGCTTCCGCTTCTGCCGGCTCAATCGCCGCTTCCGCCTCCGGCTGTGTTTCCGCTATCGGTGGAATGTCTTCGGCATCCTGAAGCTCGGTATCCAGATCTTCCGCAAGGATCGGGTCGGGAGCAATCGGATCCTGTTCGTCGGGAGCAACGTCGGGTATTTCATCTGAAACGGGTGGATCGGGAAGCTCAATCAGCGATTCTGGAAGGTCGGAGAGATTTATACTGATAGGACGTATCGGTGTTACGCTGGTGAAATCGACAAACCCGAGAGCAACAAAGAGTGCTATATGAACAATTAGAGTAACAAGTATTCCGTACAGCAGTCTCCTGTTGTCTTCGTTTAGGTGCATAACTATCAGTCGGCTTCCCTGGTGCGGAGTGAGGCGGCACGCAGGCCGTTCTGCCTCAGAATATCCAGCACCCGAATCATCAGATCGTATCGCGCGTTGCTGTCGCCTTCAATGACCACGCTCGCGAGCTGTTCCTCGACCACAAAGTCCGAAATCGCCGCGTTCAGCTGATCGATGCTGAAGCGTTCACGATTCACGTAAACCTCGTCTTCGGACACCACACTGATGACGACATTCGTCATGGCCACGGGCTCAGCCGCACTCGCGGTGGGAAGATCAAGGTTCAGGCCGGGTGTTACGACAAATGTGCTTGACACCATGAAAAACACCACCAGCTGGAACACGACATCAATCATGGGGACAAGGTCAGGTCGAGCGTTTGGTTGTAGTCTCCGTCTGAATCTCATGCGATTACATCCTGTTTACAAGCTGGGAAAGGAGTCGTCGGTTTCCTCTGCAGCCAGTTTCGCAGCAGTTGCATCCCGTATATCCGCTTCCGTTGCTGCCATCTCCGGCCCTTTGAGCAGCATTACGAGCTCGCTGACGCGGTTCTCGAGACGGATGATGGAGTGGTTTACCCGACTGACAAGATAGTTATAGAAAACTATTGCAGGAATACTGACGATTATGCCAGCCGCGGTCGTAAGCAGAGCCTCACTGATTCCCCGTGCAAGCAGGGATGGATCGCCAACGGCACCAAAATCTCCGAGTACACCGAAGGCCTGTATATTGCCGGTGACTGTACCGAGCAACCCAAGAAGCGGTGAAATGTGTGCGATCGTTCCGAGGAAGCTCAGGTACCGCTCCATGCGCGGAACCTCAAGGCTCGCCGCATCGGTAATCGTCGCCTTGATTGTCTCCGCCGAGTAATCTCTGTGTTCAATACCGACCCGCATGAGGTTGGTGATCGGGGCGGGATTGTTCTCACAGATGCTGAGCGCTTCTTCGAAGTGCCTCTTTTCAAGTGTTCGTTTAAGGCGACTTATGAACTGTTCTTCATCCGTCTGTATCTTTCTGAAATACAACAGTCGCTCGGTAATTATCGCGACCGCAAATACACTCAGGATCAGAATCAGAATCATAATGACTCCGCCCTGTTCTATAATCTGAAACATGCTGTACTCCCCTCCGATGGGACAATTTACAATGACAACTGAGCGGACACGGTTGCCCGAAAGCCCGGTTGAATGAGCGGGTAACTCTGAGGATCGGTACCGTACAGGTAGCGCGGGTTTTCTCTATCGATCAGGTCGAGCAGATCGCGGACACCTAACGAAAGCTGTATCGTATCGGTCAGTGCATAGAAACCGGTTATTCCCAGATCAGGCATGACCGGGGTGATTTCAGCTGTGCCCGTGAGAAAGAACGGACTGTCCATTGTGACGATCATTCCGGACAGACCATTGCCGGTGAGGAACTCTGTTTCCAGACCCAGAGCGAACAGCGGATCAATCGTCCTTCGTTCTATAAGGTTCAGAGACAGCTCCGCCGACGCCCGAAACTGGGGTCGCGGACTGTATACGGCGCGGAGGTTGGAAGTCACCATCGTCCGTTCGGACACATGACGTATCTCGTGCATTCCTTCCGAAGTGAATGGCCCGACGTCGTAGGTGTCACGCGAGTAACTGAACCGGCCGGCCCCGGATACGGTCGTATCGGGCCGCGCGAACCAGGTCGCGGAAATACTTCCGAACCACTCGCTTCCCCAGACCATTTCCGATGGTGTCTGTATTGCGAACACCGAATCCCAGAGCGACGCGGCGTTGTCACGAAGGACGTCCTGTCCGGTTCTGAAATCGAGGCTCAGGCGGTCGCTGACGGTACCTCCGATTCCAAAGGTAAACGGGATCACGTAGCCTCGACCGGGCATCCATGCAACGCCGGCAGCGGTGTCGAGCAAGAGTCCGTTATCGAACGCGACGTCGAAAGTGATGTCACCGGACACCGTCTGACTCTGTCTGGCTGTTTCCGTCCGATCCACTGTTCTGTCGAAAGTGTATCGGGTACCAAGAGACAGCTCTACACGGTCAAAGCCGAGCATGACGCGCCCGTCGACATCAAGATCAAGACTCTTTTCCGGTCTCGGTTCGGAAGGGTCAGTAAAGACGCGGTCAGCATCCGAAAAGCCGATACGACTTCCGAACGACACGGGACCTTCGGTCTCCTGCAGGAACTCTGCCTCGCCACGAGTGAAGCGCTGGTCAAGTGAAAGAAACGGACCCTGGCCCTGAAACCCGGTTCGACCGGAATCAAACGAAACCGTTGCGCCAAGGTCCGTCATTTCGTTCGAGAAATCGAGACTTCCCGCAATGCGGTCTGAACCCGAAAAATAACCTTTTCCAGGGTCATTTTCGCCGTATCCGTCGAGGCTCTCGTGGCGGAACTCAAACGAGAGCCGGGGTTCGGTGCCGAACGCA
Source organism: Spirochaetaceae bacterium (assembly GCA_007128315.1). Classification (GTDB taxonomy): domain Bacteria; phylum Spirochaetota; class Spirochaetia; order DSM-27196; family SKKC01; genus SKKC01. Next base: position 157,228 of record SKXQ01000017.1, read on the forward strand.
AAGACCGATAGATCACCGAAAAGCCAGTTGCGCGAGCCGAATCCAACCTGCGCCGTACTGAAGACGGAACTTCCGCCCTGCACCGCCGGGACGGTACCCGTTGGTGCCACCGGATCAATAGCGAGCGCTGCCTCCGTGATCTGCAGCTCACCGCTCTCGGGGAGTGGCACAGGAAGTACGGGGATGCGTATTTCGCTTACCTGCGGTAGCGGAGCGGAAACAGTTTCCACCGTAAATGCCTCGATCTCGAAGACTTCTGTCGGAAGTATTATCTCCGGTTGCTCCGGTTGTGCAGGTCCGTCGCCGCTGCGCGGCTCCTCGGCGTACGACGACGCACCTCCCATGATCAGGAGAATCGTGAAAAAAATCGTGGTTCGTTTCATACCTTACAGTCCTTCCAGAAGCCTGACCGCTTCAGCAGTCCAGTCCGAGCCCTCAAAGCCGTCCCGCATGCCGTCGACGATTTCCCGCACCAGTCGAGGTCTGTTTGCCTGCCTGTACGCCTGGGCAGCGCGAAACAGGCTCTGTGCTGCAAGATCCTGATTGTCGGTACTGACGTCCGCTGCATCGAGAAACGCGGTGGCTGCATCCAACAGATCGCCCTGCTGAAAATACCACTCGCCGATGAGGAACTGTGCCTCGGCTGCCGCCTGAGGCGCCTGATTTTCCTGCGCAACAACTTCACGAAGAAGTGGAAGAACGAGCCGCCGGTTCACCGACTCTCCAACACTTTCATAAATCACGAGTCGTGCAAGCGACAGGATTGCGCTCCGTCCTGCACTGGTTCGCGCCCTGTTGTTCTGCTCGATCTCAACCAGAAGACCAGCTTCCTGCTCGCCGATGCCGCCGATACGAAGGACAAGTTCGTCAACACGGCTCTGTATGGTACGCTCCGAGGCGCGGGCAGGATACCGCCCCACCGCCTCGGTAAGCAGATTAAGTGCCTGTCTGAGGTCACCCCGCTGTTCGTAGAGACTCGAAGCGCGAACCATGGCATCGAAACGGAATGCGCTGTCGCGGTGCTGACTGATAAGCCTCTCCCACACGAGCAGGGCGGCGCCCGTTTCCCGCAGCTCGTAGGAAGCCACACCACTCCAGTACAGCGATCCCCCAACGAGTCGTCCGGACGGGAACTCGCTACGGTGCTGCAACCACGCATCGCGTGCTCCGGAAAAATCACCCAGCTCGAAGTACACGTCTCCGCGCCGATACAGCGCATCCTCCGCGAGAGGACTTTCGGGAAACAGCTCAAAGAGGTCCAGGAAGCGGTTTGCCGACTCGCGTCCCCGACCAAGCGATGCAAGCAACTCTGCGTACTCGAAAAGCGAGTCGTCGGCATATTCACTTTCCGGAAAGTCACGATAAATCGTCCTGAGCTCTGCGAGTGCCCGCTCGGTATTTCCCGCCGATCGAAGAGCCTGAGCGAGAAGATACCGGGACTCGACCTCCTCGCGCCTGCTGAGGTCCTGCCCGCGCATGAGCGTGAGCATCTCTATTGCCGAACCGTAATCGCCTGCGATGTACGCACTCCACCCAGCAAGATAGAGGCTGCGGCCGGCAAGTTCGTGGGCGGGAAGCTGAACTCCCAGCGTCGAAAGAACCGCGTATGCCTCGTCCCAGAGGCCTTGCCGGTACAGCGCCCACCCGAGGTAAAAGCGTCCGTAGGGTTCAATGCGGCGTATTTCGGGGTCCGCCGTCGTATCCTCAGCCTCGCGGAATACCGAAAGCAGGGTAACGGACTCGCGATAGTTCTGTGCAACGATGCTGCTGAGACCGGCAAGATACCGTGCCTGAAGATAGAGGTTCCGTACATCTTCGCTACGGTCTCCGACACTCTCAAAAAACCTTGATGTCTGGTCGAGGACCTGGGTGTAGCGTTCCTGCCGGAACAGCACTTTCGCGTACTCAATGCGAGCGGAGTGATCGCCGGATTCGATTGTCAGAAGGTCACGCCACGCGGTAGCCGCCGTCTCAAGATCACCGATCTGTGATGCTATCTGCGCCTGTAAACGCCGGAGTTCCGGCAGAAAGCCGCTTGTTCGGCCCTCGCGAAACAGTTCGTTAAGAATCTGAATTGCGTCAACGGGTGATCCAGCGCGCAGCTTTGCAAAGGCGCGCTGATATGAGGCAGACACATATTCATCGCCTTCAGGAAAGGTATGAACGACCCGACCGAAGATATCGACAGCCTGGTCGTAGTTTTCGGCAGCGAGATATAACCCGCCGAGCCGTACAAGAAGGCGTTCCTGATCCTGTCCCTGAAAACGTTCAACGGTCTCTTCGAGCAGAGAAATCGCTGCGTCCCTGTCACCACGACGACTTCGCAGTTCAGCCAGATGTCCGACCGCCACGGCGGTGATCTCGTGACGCGCCCGGGCCTCCCACACACGATTCAGATACAGCTCGGCAACATCGTATCGATTGTGCCGGAAGCTCTGTATACCGACCCGTTCCCAGAAACCTATCAGTATGTTCGGGCGCGACGAGAGAACCTGTTCAGCCTGCAGAACAATCCGGTCGACCTCCGCGAGGTTATCATCCGCCTGAGCGAACGAAAAAAGTCTTTCAAGAGCTATACCCGCGATCTCCGCCTCGGCAGATTCCAGGTTCCGGAAGAGCGTTGCAGCGGTTTCATCCTGACCAAGTGCAAAATAGGCTTCGGCGGCGTATAACAGAATCCGCGGTGCCCACTGCGCACTGAGTTCTTCAGAATCAATCCGGTCGAAAAGATCAGTTACCGCCTCGAATTGTTCCTGAGAAAGCAGTGAACGCATCAGCAGCGTGACTGCGAACGGTTCGTCGCTGATGTTCTCGGTGCGATCCAGTATTCGCCGCGCATCGGGACCGGGATCCTGTCCCAGCTCCCTGCCCGCGAGCGCCCGATACAACAGAGCCTGCCGAACGACAGGGTGCTCGGGCCGGTTATCGATAAACACGGTCAGAGCCGTTTGAGCTGCTTCATAGTCTTCGAGATAGAAGTGGGTCACACCCGTCCAGAACGGTACAAGAGGCAGATATTGTGTCGACCGGAATCGTTGCTCGACCTGGCGGAACGCTCTCAATGCTTCCTGATAGCGTTCAAGGCGATGCAGGGTTACCCCGATCCGGAATCGTGCATCGGGAGCGAATCGTGATGACGGGTACTCCCGGACGAGTGTTTCATAGCGATCGAGCGCGAGTTCAAAGTCTCCAACCCGAAAACGGGTTTCGGCCTGATTGAACAGTTCTCGTTCGGAGGTCTGTGCATGCACGGAGATCGCTGCAAAGAACGCTGCGCACAAAAGTAGAAGCTTCATACTATAGGATACCATATCTCGCTCGTGTTCATACTCCAACGGAAAACAACAAACATCCGAATACGTTTCACTATTGCGCAGATTACTCGACGAGGATGACGTTTGCGACTGCCGCACGGTGTATCAGCGAACCAAGACCGAGGTGCGGAACGACCGCATCTCCCCGGTCTTCGTCGGTCAAGAGACCGGATGGGCGGATTGCCTGTGCAAGAAATCCAATATCGACCCATATCGGTCCGGCAAGCGACGTCCGCGCACCGTTTTTTCGAACAGAAATAGACAGGGAGGCATGTGACTGTCGGTGTCGCGCGACAATTCGGGGATCGATCGCAACCGACGGGTTACCGATCACCAGACCGAGTGTGCTGACCCCCTGAAGGAGGAGCTCGCCGCGAACCTGTGGAAGAGTGGCCGAAGCAAAGGTCTCCGCGAGAGGGGCCTTCTCGGTGCGCAGGCGCCCCTCAGGTTCGATAACCGGGTATCCGTCGGAAGTCAGCACGGGCAACGGGAAACGTGGCACAGACCTTGTACGTGAGCCGACAGGGCGTCTTTGCGTAAAGGCCTCAATCTGTCTGGCCTGTTCAGGCAGGGCGGCGATATACAGGGTGGATACCCGATCACACAGATCGCTCTCGAGCCCGCGAACTATGTCTTCGGCCGTCCCGGGCATCCACAGTATCGATACGGGTTTGTCAGGAAACAGTGCATCCTGTCCAGAGCGTCGAGCTCCGGAGCCTTCTTTCTCGACAGACGAAAGCGTCTCGGTTACGGCAACCCGTCTCAGGGACGGTGCAACCGCATCGGCAAGCAGTCGGCCGGGTGCACACAGGCGCCTGACGTGTTCGATCCAGAAATCAGGCAGTTGCTCAAGTGCGCGCGACAGAGCGGTCCGGAACTCCGGTGGGGTCTGTCGCCAGAGGCGCTCGAGGTAGGACGCATCGCTTCGCAGCTTCAGAAGTTCGGGTAACTCGCTCCGTCGAGAACTCTGCAGATGTACAGACTGAACCGTGTTCAGAAGCTCAAAAAGGTCGGACCGCAGTTCACGTATTGAGGCAACGTAGCGACTCCGACCGGTATCGGCGTCGAGAATGAGCTGACTGCGAGCGCCAGATAGCGTAAACCTGCGTGTATAGAGAAGGTACTTGAGCCGGAACAGTAGTTGAAGGTCCGCCTCGGTGTACGAGCGACGTCCGCCGTCGTTTTTCTGAGGGCGCAGGACGTCTATTTCCTGTTCCCAGTATCGCAGCGTATGGGCCGGCACATCCAGGATACTGCAGACTTCACCGATACTATAGCGTCGCACTGATTAACCCCGTCTGGCTCGGAGCTCCAGGCGCACGGGAACATGCGTAAAGTCAAAATCCCGCCGGATAGAATTGATGATGTACCGCGTATACTGCTCAGGAACACCGTGTTCGCGGTTCACGAACACGACGAATGTCGGCGGCTGTACGCCGACCTGTGTTATGTACCGGAACTTCAGGCGGCCGCGCCCGACAACCGGTGGTTGCGTCCGGTCGACCCATTCGGACAGTTTCCGGTTGAGCAGGCCCGTGTCTATTCTGCGATTCGCTTCGCTGTGCACGTGTCCGATCATGTTCAACAGTCTCGAAACGCCATCGCCTTCGAGCGCCGAAATCGGTATGACAGGAGCGAATGACAGAATTGGAAAGACAAAAGCAATGCGATCCTGAACTGCCTGAAGCAGATTCGGCACATCCTTCAGTCTGTCCCACTTGTTCAGCGCAATCACGATGCTCTTTCCGCGTCGAATAATCACCTGCGCGATCTTTTTTTCCTGATCGGCAAGGCCTTCGACAGCGTCGACCACGAGTACCGCTACGTCACAGTCCTCGGCCGCCTGCACCGCGCGATTTACACTATAGTATTCCACCGAGTCGTTAACGCTGCGTTTCCGCCGTATACCGGCGGTATCCATAACAACAAACTCCCGTCCTTTGAACGTGAAATCTCCCGCGACAATATCACGGGTTGTTCCGGCTACGTCCGAAACGATGGATCTGTCCTCGCCAAGCAAGCGATTCATGAGCGTACTCTTGCCGGTGTTCGGCTTGCCGAGGATTGCAATTCTGACAGGCCCATTCTCAGCCGTCAGTTCCGTTTCGTCTTCCGACTTGACGATACTGCTGTCCGGTGAATGCCCGAGCCGTTTGAGCTGTTCGGTGAGCGCTTCGTGAACATCTTCCATGCCGAGCCCGTGAGCTGCGGAGAACGAAATGACGACAGGAAAGCCAAGTGCGTAGAATTCAGGGAGAAGCAGTTCGCGTTTCTTCGAGTCAACCTTGTTGACCGCAACGATCACCTTGTCCGAATACCGTCGCAGGATATCCGCCACTTCTTCGTCAGCAGGCGTCAGCTCGGTGACGTCGAGAAGGAACAGAATGAGATCTGCACGCCGTGCCTCCGTAAGGCTCCGCTCGCGTACGAGACTGTCAAAGCCCTCGTTTCCCTCGACGTATCCTCCGGTATCAACAAGCAGACAGGTATACGGATCGATGTATACCGGCGACTCAACCGTGTCCCTGGTAACGCCGGGTGTATGGTCGGTGATAGCAATTCGGGAACCGGCAAGACGGTTAAAAAGCGTGCTCTTGCCGACGTTTGGCCTGCCTATTATGGCGACTCTGGGTACAGACATATGATTTTTGGGTTCCATTTAATAAACTCGAACATCAAATCGCTCCTGCATGAGCTTTTTGATGTAAGCGTCGATGTCGACATAACTTCGCATATCCATGACCGTTCCCACGAGTTCTTCGGCCTCGCCCATGGTAACAGAACGGATGATTCTCTTCACTTCCGGTATACCGACCGAGCTCATGCTGAACTCATCAAGTCCCATGCCCAGAAGAAGCATGGTTGCAAGGGGATCTCCTGCCATTTCACCGCACATTCCGACAGGTATACCTGCATTATGCGCGTTATCGATGATCATGGTCAGCAGGCGCAGTATACCAGGATGAAAAGGTTCATACAGGTAGGTCGTTCGTTCGTTTCCACGATCAACAGCGATAGTATACTGAATAAGATCGTTGGTACCTATTGAGAAAAAGTCCACGCGTCGTGCAAGAATATCAGAGGTAACGGCGGCGCTCGGAATTTCAATCATTATTCCCAGCGGTATGCTGGATGAGAACTCTTCTCCCGCCGCCTTCATTTCCGTTTTGACCGACTCGAGCATTTCGAGCGCACGATTCAGTTCCTCCACGCCGGATATCATGGGAAACATGATTCGCAGCTTGCCGTGTACCGACGCTCTAAGCAGAGCGCGAAGCTGACTGCGAAAGATTTCCGGACGGGAAAGACAGAATCGTATGGCCCTCCACCCGAGTATAGGGTTCTTCTCCGGGTAGTTGATCAGGCTCGGGATGATCTTATCGCCCCCTACATCGAGTGTGCGTATGGTCACTGGTTTCGGGTTCATTGCTTCAAGGACCTGCTTGTAGGTCTGATACTGGGATTCCTCATCTGGAATACGGCCTGCGTGAAGAAAGAGAAACTCGCTCCGAAACAGTCCGACTCCGTCAGCACCGTGAGAAAATCCGGCGTCGACTTCTTCGGGTATCTCGATGTTCGCCTTCAGATGAATAAGCTTGCCGTCCCGTGTCTCAGCAGGGAGATCGTTCAGGCTCATAAGCTGAACTTCGCGCTTTCGATACGCCGAGAGCTGCTCCCGATAGTCCCGCAGGGTATCCTCATCCGGATCGAGGATCACAAGCCCCCTGGAACCATCGACGATGAGACGTGAGCCGTCTGTCGCGGACCCGGAGAAATCACCGAGGCCGAGAACAGCAGGTATCTCAAACGCACGGGCAAGAATAGCGGTGTGGCTGGTCTTACCGCCGGCATCCATCGCAATGCCCCGTACCATGCGCTTGTTCATGTCTATGGCGTCCGACGGCATCAGATCGTGGGCAACCACCACCACCTCGCGGCTGAGATCCGAAAGTGATATCCGCTCCCGATACATGAGATGATTGAGTATTCGCCGTCCCACATCGTGTATATCCACGGATCGTTCGCGCAGGTACTGATCGTCGAGACTCGCAAGTTTCCGGACAACAGACTGTGTCTCTTCGTGAAGAACCCATTCGACGTTTCTGCCGGACTCCTGAACACCAAGCTCAACACGACTGAGAAACTCACTGTCAGAAAGCATAAGAAGGTGACTGTCAAGAAAATCCGCATTGCTCCCGTTCTGCACGGTTTCCGTCCGGTCCCGGAGCTTCATCAACTCCTCCCGCGCACGATCTACCGCCTGTCGGAAACGCTCAAGTTCTTCAGGAAATGCGTTCTCCTCTACGGAGAAACGTGGAACCGGCGGCTGATCTTCCATATGAATGTGGACTCTTCCGACAGCAATTCCTGGAGATGCCGGTATCCCGCTCAGTTTCTGCATAACGAAAACATCATACGCGGGGCCTGTGCGACTGGTCAAATATAAACAGACCACGAGCGTACGCCGATAAACAGAACAGATATGGCACGAAAACGTTCGCGGTCCGGTCTTGGGGTGCTCTTCTGGATCGCATTTATACTTTTAGTCCTCGTTGTTTTTCTCATTAACAGGCCACGAATCGAGTCGGTTCTCGAATCGACACAACTCATTGAAGTCATACAGAGAAGATTCACGGACGATGCTGATGACACAGCCGAAGACCCGGTTGTTACGCGCCCGGAAATCGAACCAACAGCACCTCTCGAGACAGTCCCTGTTCTTCCCGACGTCGAGGTACCGGATGCCCGCCCGGATGTTGATACTGACATTCTCCCCGAACCGGGTCCGGAACCCGAGACCGAGGAAACGGTTACACCGGAGCCCCGGCCTGACGTTGAGTCACGTCCGGCGCCCCCTCCGGAAGAGGACGCGGAACCAGCGCGAGTTCGCCGGGGGCCCGTGTATTACATCCGCGTCACCGACGACGGTCGGATACATCCGGAGGGAGTCGAACGATCCGTACAGTACGAAAGCGCGCCGTTAACACGAACCATAGAGGTCCTGCTCTCAGGACCGAGCTCAACCGAGCTCTCCCGCGGGTTGCTGAATCTGATTCCGGATGGCAGCCAGCTGCTCTCCGCGAGTGTGCGAAACGGCGTCGCGTATCTGAGTTTCAACGAAGCATTTCGCTTCAATCCCATGGGTGTCGAGGGTTACCATGCCCAGCTTAAACAGATCATCTACTCGGCGACTGAGTTTCCTTCAATAGACCGGGTACAGTTCCTTATCGAAGGACAGAATGTCGAGTGGCTTGGCGGAGAAGGTGTCAACATTGGAACACCGCTTGGTCGCAATTCATTTTCGAATTGAGGTCGTCGTTCCCAGCCGGAGGTCTAGAAAAAATTCCTGGTTACCCTTCCGACCGCGCAAAACGGACGGCATTTTTCCGTCGCAGCGAAAGCCCTCAATGGTCAGGTCGCTGATCAGGTCCTCAATGAGTTCTTTCCCTGCGCTGTCACTGACGACACCGTCGAATCCCGCTCCGGTTGCACCCTCAAACTGGGGCTTGGCAAGCGCGATCAGGCGGCCCGTGCGCGTGAGCCGTGCGATGTGCGCAGCGACCTGTCTGAGGCTTCGAAAACTGAGATCGCACACCGCAAAATCCGGCCGGAGCTGGAGATCGTCCGACCCGATAGCCAGGACGTTCGTTTCCTCCATGACGAAAACCCGACTGTCGATACGTAACCGCCAGGCCAACTGATTTCTCCCGACGTCAACCGCGTATACCGAGCGTGCTCCGCTGTCGAGCAGCCGTTGCGTAAAACCGCCGGTCGAGCTTCCTGCGTCGAGTACGATCTGGTCGTAACATTCAACCACGAAGGTCTCGAGCGCAGCCTGTAACTTGTCGTACCCGCGACCCACAGGTCGTTCCGGAAGCCAGTCTATGCGGGCGTTTAGCGAAACCCGTACCTTCGGGTCACGTACTGTTTCGTCATTGACCTTGATATCGCCGCAGACTATCGCGGCCATAAGCCGTTCACGCGGCGTGTCGGGGTGCAGCGTGCACAGGAGATCGAGCAGGACGATCGATTTCGTCGACATCTGTTCCCTCAGATTGCGGATCGTTCCCGGAGGCTTACGATGGAGCTCGCAAGCCCGGTCTCCGGCTGTATGCTGATAAGCACGCCGTGAACGCAGCCCGGAGCGTCGTGTACTTCGTTTTTCAACGGGAGTTGGGTCAACGAACGTCGTATACTCGTCTCGGCCTGAAATCCGATCACGCTGCCCTCGGGGCCAGTCATGCCGAGATCGGTTATATACGCGGTCCCGTTCGGCAGAATACGCGCATCGGCAGTCTGCACGTGGGTATGGGTTCCGACGATTGCCGCCAGAGACCCGTCCAGATACATTGCGAGCGACTCTTTCTCTTCCGCTGCTTCGGCGTGAAAGTCGCAGAGGACAATATCCGCCTCGGCTTTTAGACCGCGAAGGAGTTCACGACTCTTTCGAAAGGGGCAATCGATATTACTGAGCCGTACTCGACCCTGTAACTGCATGACCGCGATCCTGCTGCCCTTGACCTGGCGTATGGTGTAGCCCCTGCCAGGTGGTGAGCCCGGATAGTTTGCAGGCCGTATGATTGTCTCCTCGTTTCCAAGAAGCTCGCGGATCTGTTTGTGCTGCCAGACATGATTACCGGTCGTGATAACGTCCACGCCTGCGGCAAACATTGTCTGCGCGTTCTCGGGACTGAGTCCGAACCCGTCGTCGGCGTTCTCACCGTTCATTACGACGAGATCGGCCCGGTACTTTTTGATGAGCTTCGGTACAAGCAGGGTAACAGCGCGAAGGCCCGACTGCCCTACAACGTCTCCCAGCATGAGAACCTGTAACGTAGTCTGAGCCATTCACCGCCGCCTTACGTAGCTGTCTCGCGTCACCGCAGAGTACACGGCGTTACCGTGCATACTCCACGATGCGGGTTTCGCGAATCATCGTGACCTTGATCCGGCCCGGATACCGCAACTCTGCTTCGATCTGTCGCGCGATATTCTTCGCAATTTCTTTTGCCTCCGAATCGCTTACCTGTTCATGGTTAACCATAATCCGGAGTTCGCGACCGGCCTGAATCGCGTATGCCTTCTCGACGCCGGAGAACTGTTCAGCGATGCGTTCCAGATTTTCGAGGCGTTTTATGTAATTATCGAGCGTTTCCCGACGGGCACCCGGTCGACTGGCACTGAGTGCGTCAGCGACCTGAACGAGAACACTCTCAGGACAGCTGTGCGGTACATCACCGTGGTGAGCAGCGATACAGTTGATTACTTTCTCGTCTTCACCAAGGCGTTTCGCGAGCTCAACACCGAGTTCCACGTGATTCGTGTCGCCCTGGCTTTCTATGCCCTTGCCGATATCGTGGAGGAGTCCTCCGCGTTTCGCAATCTCACGATCCGCACCGACTTCCGCAGCGAGCATGCTCGCAAAGGTAGCGACTTCCCGGGTATGGGCAAGCACATTCTGTCCATAGCTGGTCCGATAGAGAAGGCGACCGAGTCCACGAATCCCTTCGGGCTTCATGTTATGCACGCCGAGATCAAAACAGGCTTTTTCGCCCTCTTCGTAGATGGACTGACTGAGTTCCTGCGTAACCTTGTGTACAACTTCCTCGATGCGCGACGGGTGTATACGCCCGTCGGACACGAGGCGCTCGAGGCTCTTCTTCGCAATTTCCTTGCGAACCGGATCGAAACAGCTTACGACAACCGCTTCAGGAGTATCGTCTATGATGATATCGACGCCGGTGAGCGTTTCGAGAGTGCGTATGTTCCGGCCTTCGCGACCGATAATCCGACCCTTCATTTCGTCGTTCGGAAGGCTTACCGAAGCGACCGTAACCTCGGCGTTCACGTCCGAAGCCATACGCTGTATGGTCGAGACCAGTATGTCCCGGGCCGCCTTGTCTGCCGTTACTTTCGCGTCTTCCTCGACGCGTGAAATGACCGACTGCGCCTCGCGCTTTGCGTCATCCTCCATAGACTGGATTATGAGCCGCTTGGCTTCGTCCATCGAAAGCCCTGATACCCGTTCGAGTTCAATGCGCCAGTGATCTTCCTGCGTGGCAAGATCCGTTTCTCGTTCCTGTAACTTCTTCTCGCGGTCAGTGAAAGATTGAGCCTGACGTTCTACCGCTTCGGCTTTCTGATCCAGGTTTTCTTCTTTCTGCACAAGACGCTTTTCCACGCGCTGCAACTCATTTCGTCGTTCCCTGAGTTCTTTTTCCTGTGCGTTCCGTTCCCGGATAAGTTCATCTTTCGTTTCTAACAGGAGCTCTTTCTTAAGAGCATCCGCTTCTTTTACGGCGTCTTTTTTCAGGCGTTCGGCTCTCTGCTCCGATGCCGACAGCTGCGATTTCGCATACAGCCAGCGTACCGCCCAGCCTAAAATCAAGCCTGCGAGAAGAAGGACGATCGGTAATACCATCGATGCCCTCCTTTCCTTTAATAGCGATCAGGGTACGTGCTTTGTCAAGGCTCTGTCAAGGAGACGATATTTCCAACGGTGTTGTGAACGGATCGACAGATCGACTATGCTGTTATTCCCTATGGCTGATTACACACACATAGTTGATCTCGATAACGAGATACAGGCACAGCGTCTGTCGGGCGTTCTCGACGAGCGGGAAATACCCCACCGTGTCGTAACGCGTTACGACACGGTATACGCGGGGATATTCCAGACGCAGCACGGATGGGGATATCTTGAAGCACCTCATGAGTACACGGATGAGATCCGGGAGCTTCTTGTCGATCTTACGGCTGATGCAGACGACTCACACAACGACGTTTAAGGTTCACGAGACAACTCGTCTCTGACATCCCGGAACGCGTCGATGGCCCGCTGAACGTCTTCCCCGGAATGCGCCGCCGAGAGCTGGACCCGTATGCGGGCGGTGTCTCTGGGAACAACCGGGTACGAGAAACCAATGACATAGATTCCCCGTTCAAGCATTTTAGATGCCATCGTGTTCGCGAGCGCAGCGTCTCCAAGCATGATCGGAACGATCGGATGTTCTCCCTTCGCAATCTCGAAGCCGGCATCTTCCATTCCGCGGCGAAAATGTGCCGTGTTTCCGAAGAGCCTGTCTCGAAGCGTGCTGTCGGATTCGATCAGATCGATAGCGGCAATTGATGCGGCAACGATGCCGGGAGCAACCGTGTTCGAGAACAGATACGGGCGTGATCGCTGCCGCAGAAGCTCCACAACCTCTTTTTTCCCCGACGTATACCCGCCGCTTGCGCCACCGAGTGCTTTTCCCAGCGTCCCGGTAATGATATCGACCCGATCGATGACCTTGCGATAGGAGTGCGTACCTTTGCCGCCGTCCCCGAGGAATCCCACGGCATGACAGTCGTCAAACATGACAAGGGCGTTATAGCGTTCCGCAAGGGTACATATCTCGTCAAGCTTCGCGATCGTCCCGTCCATGCTGAAGACACCATCGGTCGCGATCAGTCGACGGCGTGCTCCGCGGGATTCCTTAAGGGTACGCTCAAGATCGTTCATGTCGTTGTTCGCGTACCGGTACCGTTTGGCCTTGCACAGTCGAATCCCGTCTATGATGCTGGCGTGATTCAAGGCGTCGCTGATAACAGCGTCTTCAGGTCCAAGAAGTGGCTCGAAAAGCCCCCCATTCGCGTCAAAACAGCTCGCGTACAGGATCGTATCTTCAGTGCCGAGAAAGGCCGACAGTCGTCCTTCGAGTGCTTTATGAATTTCCTGTGTACCACAAATGAATCTGACCGACGCAAGACCGAAACCCCAGGCATCGAGGGATGCATGTGCCGCTTCCACCAGCTTCGGATGATCGGCAAGTCCGAGGTAGTTATTTGCACAGAAGTTAAGGGTATCCCCCGCGCCTGATGTTTTGATATGAGAAGACTGAGGAGTCGTGATGATACGCTCTTCTTTAAACAAACCACTGTCACGAATACTTTGCAACTCGGCCGAGAGTGAACTTTTCAGATCTCCGTACATGCGTATATACCTCTTCTCCGGGTCAAATGCTTTCCCAGTTCAGGACAACTTTCCCGCTCTGACCGCTTTTCATGGTTTCAAATGCCTCGTGATAATCACTGTAATCGAACTGATGAGTAATTACCGGTGCAATATCAAGTCCGCTCTGTATCATCGTCGTCATTTTGTACCACGTCTCATACATCTCTCTCCCGTATATGCCCTTGATGTGGAGGCCGTTAAACACGATCGTGTTCCAGTCTATGGCGATATCCTGACCCATAATGCCGAGCATCGCGATCTTTCCGCCATGACACATGTTCGCGATCATGTCCTTGAAAGCCGAATCATTGCCGGACATCTCGAGACCGACGTCGAAACCTTCACTCATTCCGAGTTCACGCTGGACGTCAGGCAGAGACTTTTCGCGTGGATCAACTGCCATAGTAACGCCCATGCTTCGAGCAAGCCTGAGCCGGTAGGGGTTCACATCGGTTATGACAATATGACGTGCTCCCGCGTGCCGTGCGACGGCTGCCGCCATGATACCGATGGGACCCGCTCCAGTAATCAGAACATCTTCACCGAGGACATCAAAACTCAGTGCGGTGTGCACCGCATTTCCAAGCGGGTCAAAACAGCTCAGAACTTCTTTCGGAATCGTCGTGTCCGCATACCATACGTTACTCATGGGAATGCAGAGGAACTCGGCGAACGCACCGGGCCGGTTGACGCCGACGCCAAGCGTGTGCGGGCACAGGTGTCGGCGCCCGGCAAGACAGTTTCGGCACCGGCCACAGACAATGTGTCCTTCACCGCTGACAAGGTCTCCCGGCCGAAAGTCGTGGACGTTGTCACCAACAGACTCGACGATGCCAACGTACTCGTGCCCGACGTGCATTGGAACCGGTATGGTCTGCTGAGCCCATCGATCCCAGTTGTAAATATGTATGTCGGTGCCGCAGATGGACGTACGCTGTATGCGTATAAGCACGTCGTTGATTCCCGGCTCCGGGACGGGTACCTCGTCAAGCCATAGCCCAGGTTCCGCCTTTTTCTTCACCAGCGCTTTCATGCGTTGCGCCATAGAATCGTCTCCTTACGCTGTTATAACAGCACGACTGGTATCCGGTAGAACAGGAAAAACCAGTTTGTTCCTACGAGTGCGAAGAGAAACAGCCATCCCCGAACTGTTGTTTGAGACCCTTCAATATAGGCCGGTTCCACGGTTTCACCGGGAATGAACAGATCCCAGAGAATCTCATCGAGGCTCTCGATAATGGCTTTCACCCGTATTTTCTTTTTACCCTCGAATACGCGTTCGAAATAATAGAACACCTGCCCGAGCAGCCCTCCCAGTTTTCCCGGCAGTTTCAGGTCCGGTCGTATCGAAAACAGCGAGAGAAACACCAGACCGACGATGGTCACACCCCTGAACAGCCCACCACGCAGCGCACCACGGGTCATCGTGTACGGGCCGATGCTGAGAAGAACCTCGCCGAATGGATTAAGCGTGTGGAAAAATGTGATCGAGGTGACCATGATAAAAAAATAGTTCCATTTGATGCGTTTACCGTTAACGGTGGCAAGCCACGCGAACAGGAGCACCTGTGCTATGCGGACGAGCAGATTCTGCTGGAACAGATACGCTGGCAGGATGAGCGTCGCTCCTGCGAACAGGTGAACCGCCCCGATGTTTCGGGAGAGAAAACTGTCAGCCTTGCGAATCTTTGCCATAGTGTTGTCGCATCGTGTCGAGCCAACGACTCTGTGTGCGGAATTTTTCGGCAAACAGCCCGACGAAGAGGCCGCTGCCTGTCCCGAGAGTCATGAATATTGGTGCGATCACCCAGGCGGTAAGACCGAAGATGAAGTTGACACTCAAAAATATCTGGACGATGTTGCTCGCAATGGCACCAAACAGACTGATTCCTA
>SKXQ01000008.1 GCA_007128315.1 Spirochaetaceae bacterium
AACGCCCATTACCGTGGTCTCGACTGCTCGATTGCCGAAAAGTACGGTGTGCGCATGTGTAGCGGCGACACCATTGGCCCAGGCGGCATCTTCAGAGCTCTGCGGGAAATCCCGACCGTGTTCGCGATTGCCCGGGATTGCGAGCGGATCTGCCCGAATGCGTGGCTCATAAACTACGTGAATCCCTCCGCGGTGCTTGGCATCGCGCTCATGCGGCATGCATCCATCCGGAACTTTGCGCTCTGCGACAGTCTGCCGGAGCCGACGGTTCGGCTTCGCTATCTGAAGATGGTCGGCATCCTGCCCGAGGATGCCGAGTCGGTACCGGTCGAGGTGGAGTCGAGGCTTGATCTCGCGATAGCCGGGGTAAACCATCTGACCTGGCTGCTTAGATTCACCTACGACGGCGAGGATCAGCTGCCGAAAGTACGCGCACACCTGGCCGAGAACGCTGCGCTCGAGCGAGCCGAAGAGAAGGCGAAGGATGCGGGTGCCGGCGGGCGAACCGACGACAATACCTACTCGAAGCGCAAGTTCAACGCCGTGTACTCCCTCGAGCTCATGGACATCTACGGGGCGGCCCCGGCTGTAATCGGACATACCAAGGAATACGTACCCTTTTATCAGGGCTTTGGAACGCTTCCGGTCGATCCCGAGCCGCTCAAGGTCTTCGATGCCGACGACCGCCAGAAGAGCATGGACGAGCACATGGAGGGAAACCGCAAATTCGCCGACGGTGAGACGCCTATTGAGCAGTTTTTCTCGGGCGGACGCGGCGACCACGCAACCGACATTATCGAGGCAATGTGGGGCGGCCTCGGCAGGAGCTTCTATATAAACACCGCGAACCGGGGTGCTGTCCCGAACATGGCAGACGACGCCTTCCTCGAGTTGCGCTGCGACCTCGACATGCACGGACCACGGCCACAGCCTGTCGGCGACATGCCTCGCGGCATCCGCGCGCTGCAGGAACAGACCCTCGATACCCACGAGCTTACCGTTGATGCGGCACTGCACTGCGACCGGGATATGCTCTTGCGCGCGTTCGCTACCGACCCCATTATCAACAACCTGCCCGACGCACGCGCCATGATAGACGAGCTGCTCGAAGCAGAACGGGATGTGCTCGATCCGCGGTGGTTTTCGTGAGGGGGATCATGGTATCAGTGTTCAGGGGTACTGTTATGGCGAGTGGTCGCGCTTCCTGGCAACGAGAGTATCGTAAGACGTGGCGTTTTATCCTGAATAGTCCTGACCCTCGGCATCTATGATCGACTGTACCCATTCCAGAAATCTGGTGTGATACTCGCCGAATTGGTCGGAAACCGCGATTGCGATATCCGAAACTTCCAGCACACGATCCGACCGAAGATGGGACTTGTAAATGTTGCGGAAACGGTGCCGGAACCGCCGTAACTCGTCGAGGTTTTCCGCAATGCCAGCGGAAACCACAGCCGGGCGTATGCCTGGAACCTCTATTCTCATTCGGTCAATCAGTTCGCGGTGCCATGAGGCATCGTCAAGGTTGTTTTCGAAGTGTTTTGCTACTCGAAGAAAGTAACTCTCGAATGCGGTGTACAGATTGTGTATCAGGTATGCAAGCGCCATATGCGCCATTTCTGTGTCTGGTGAAGTCTCAGCTCTCGTTCGCATGTCGGAATGTCGTAATGCACATTGCTCTACGAAGCGGAAATCGTCTTCGAGTTGCCCTTGAAGCAGTCGTAGCCGCTCGCTATCGCTCATAAAGCAGAACCCCGTCCGAGATAATCGCATTCACCATCGATCTGTCCTGATCGTCGAGCTCCACCCAGTCGACCTTCCATGACGACCTCTCTGCGATTTTCCAGGCAGTGAGGGAGCCGCCTTCCACCGCGAGATCTATGTCCGAAGATTCAGAAAACCGGAGTCTGTGGTCGAAGGTTGAGCCGAACCCCCATATTCGCACCACACTCGGGTCTGCCGCGGCGATTTCCTGAGCGAGCTCCCGCGCGTGCGCTCGGGCCGACTCACGACGGTCTGCGAGCGCTGCCTGCCGGGCGGCCTCCTTTTTTAGTCTGCGTTGCGCCGCATCCCTGGTCTGTTCGGCAGTCCACTCCATTGTTCAAGTGTAGTCCCGCCTCCATCGGCGGTCAATTACGGTCGGACGGTGCATACGAACCTTGCTCGACCCGGGAGTTACCCGGTCTAATACACGTACAGACAGGAAACAGAAAACCATGAAAACACTCATTGCATACGCGACCCGGTACGGGGCGACCGAGAAAGCGTCCAGGTTGCTCTCGGAAGAACTCCAGGGTGATGTACACCTGTGTAACCTCTCTCAGGATCCGGCGCCAGATATTTCCGCCTACGACAGGATCATTATCGGTGGTTCGATCTATGTCGGTCAGATTCAGGATGATGTAAAAACGTTCTGCAGTGAGAACCTGGCTGCGCTTCAGCAGAAGCGGCTGGCTCTGTTTATCTGCTGCGGAGACGAGGATCGCGTGCAGGAACAGCTGGAACAGAATTTCGATGCGGCTCTCATGGCGCACGCAAAGCCGGTCGGGTACTTCGGCTATGAGTACGACTTTGCCAAAATGAACTTTCTGTTCAGGCTGATAATCCGTGCAAAAGCCAAGGTCAGACAGAGTCAGTACGAGCTCCGGGAAGACAATATCAGCGCATTTGCCGATTCGCTGAACGGGCCGCTGGCGTAACCGGTTCTGCTGTCCCCCGGGTCCCGAGCGGTAGTACCTTGTGACCACCATGGCGAAACCCGAAACAACGAGCGAACCCGGAATCAAGGAACGACTTGGCATATCCTTTCGATTTCTCCTGGGCTTCCTTCGGCCGCATCTGAAACTCTTTGTTACGGGGCTGGTCCTGCTCTTTGTGTCGAACGCAGTCTTTCTTGCGTTTCCGTACCTGACCGGGCAGATCATTAACGAACTATCCGGCGGAGATCCCTGGATAATCCGCGGTGTCGGTACGCTGAGCGTGCTGCTGCTTGTAGTCCTGACGGTCCGCGCGTTTCTCAGTTTCGGGCAGATCTGGCTGTTCGGCGCCGTATCGAATCGGCTGTCGCGTGATATCCGGAGGCGTCTGTACGGCCATCTTCTGGAACTTCCGGTGAGCTACTACGACAGTCACCGTACCGGGGAGTTGCTCAGCAGGCTTTCCAACGATGTGACTCAGCTCGAGACCGCTGTTTCCGACGTGCTCGCCGATCTTGTTCGGCAGGTGCTCGTGGTGGTTCTGGGTATAGCTATTGCCGTCTTTCTTGCGCCACAGCTTGCGCTGTTCATGGTACTGGTGGTTCCGCCGGTTGCACTCGGTGCCCGGCGGCTCGGCCGCATAATCCGTGATCGTGCCCGCGAGACGCAGGACCTGCTCGCTGAAAGCAGCACCATTGCAGAGGAAACGATCGCCGGTGTCGCGACGGTCAAGAGTTTTGCGAACGAACAGTTCGAAGCCGATCGCTACAACGAAGCGTTGCACCGCGTCCTTGCAAAGGCAATGGAGACGGTGACCCTCCGGGCATTGATCGGTAGCTCAATTGGACTGCTCGTCATGGGCTCTCTGATTCTCGTGATCTGGTTCGGGGCGACGCTCGTCGACGCCGGGTCACTCGCGGTCGGCGATCTTATCAGCTTCGTGATCTACACCGGATTTATCGGTGGGTCGGTCGCCGGGCTTGGGAACAGCATTACCCGCATACAGCGGGTACTCGGCTCGAGTGAACGGGTCATTGAGCTTATGCAGATGGACCCGGAACCGGGGTTGAGCGCTGACGTAAAAAGCGACTCGTCGCGGCGCGAGAGCCGGGCGCCTGCTGAGCATCCCGCACTGCCACCTCTCGCAGACGCGCTTGAGCTTCGATCGGTTTCGTTTTCCTATCCGACCCGACCCGATCTTGTCGTGCTCAAGGATCTCGACCTCACGATTCCGCGGAATTCGCGTGTGGCGCTCGTAGGCCCAAGTGGATCGGGCAAGTCTACCATCGTCCGCCTGCTGTTGCGGTTTTACGAACTGAACGAAGGCTCAATTCTTCGGGACGGTACCGACATTACCGGCTTTGATCTGCGCGCGTACCGCTCGTGCTTTGCGGTGGTGCCGCAGGATGTGTTGCTGTTCGGGGGATCGGTAGAAGAGAACATTCGCTACGGTCGTCCCGACGCGACAGCCGGGGAGGTGCGCGTCGCGGCCGAGGCGGCGCACATGACGGAGTTCGTCGACCGCTTTCCGGAAGGTCTCGGTACGATAGTCGGTGAACGAGGAGTGCAGCTTTCCGGTGGTCAGCGGCAGCGCGTGGCAATTGCGCGTGCCATGCTGCGCGACCCCGAGTTTCTGATTCTTGACGAAGCGACGAGTTCCCTCGACGCCGAAAGCGAGTGGCTTGTTCAGGACGCGCTCGATCGGCTCATGCAGCACCGCACCACGCTTGTCATTGCCCACCGTCTCGCGACGGTACGAAAGGCCGACAGCATAGTCGTGCTCGACCAGGGAACGATTGTGGAACAGGGAACTCACGAAGAGCTCACACAGGTACCCGACGGACTGTACGCCAAGCTGGTGCGCATGCAGGGCCTGGGGGACGCCGTTGAGGCACCTCCGCGGCTGTGAGACCGTGGTGCAACCTGTCCTTCCTTCCGGTGTGCTATAATTCCCGCGAGAAACGCACTGCATGAGACGTCTATACAACAGATTCAAGTTTGCCCTGGAAAAGATGCTGCTCCGGGGCGCTCACTATCAACTGCTGCTCATCGCCATCATCATTGCCGGGGTGTCCCTGACAGCAGGGTATCTTGTCTACACCCGGACTGCGGGTTTCGCTGCCTTCAGCGACGCGGCCTGGTGGGCCTTTCTGCGCCTGTCTGATCCAGGCTACCTGGGAGATGATGAGGGCCTGTTTTTGCAGGTCGTTTCCACCGTAGTGACGGTGCTCGGGTACGTCCTGTTTCTCGGTGCCCTTATTGCGATCATGACACAGTGGCTTCACGGAACCATGCGCCGACTCGAACTCGGGCTTACACCGATAAGCCAGAACGACCATTTCCTTATTCTGGGCTGGACAAACCGAACCTCGTCCATAGTCCGGGAACTGGTGTCGTCGGAGGGTAAGGTAAAGCGATTTCTCAGGCGCATCGGTGCGCGTCGGCTGCGTATCGTGATTCTGTCCGAAGAGGTCACGACCGAACTGCACCTCGAGCTGAAAGCGAGTCTGGGCACACTCTGGAATGAACGACTTATTACGTTTCGATCCGGCTCGTCACTGCGAGCGGACCACCTGAACCGGGTCGATTTCATGCATGCAGGGGTCATCATTCTCCCTGGATCTGATTCTTCCACCGACGACATTGACCGTGTGGACGGAGCCGAACTGCTCGATACCCGCACCATCAAGTCCCTGCTGACCATGGCAAATTACCGTGAAGAGCACACCGCTGAACGGCAGCCGCTTGTAGTGGCGGAGCTCATCGACGGACGCAAAGGTGACATAGCCCGGACCGCCTACGGATCCAGCATAGAGCTCGTGGCAAGCGATCAGGTCATTAGCCGTCTTATGGCACAGAATATCCGTCACGCGGGTCTGTCCTGGGTCTACGCAGAGCTGCTGACCCACAGCCTCGGGAACGCGATATACGTCCGGGAGTGGCCGCGCCTCACGGGCACGTGTATACACGATCTCGCCGACGCGTTTCCCGATGCGATCGTCCTTGGAGTGCTCCGCGAGGTGAATGGCTCGCTGCGTCCCGTGCTGAACCCGCCCACCGGGTTTATGCTCGAGCAAAGCGATCGAATCGTCTTTCTGTCGCGGGCATGGGCCGATACCGAACCTGCAGCGTCGATCGTACCGAAGCAACAGACACGAACCGCCAGCTCTTCGGTGGCCGCTCCACCCGCACAAAAACGACTGCTCATGCTCGGCTGGAATCACAAGGTCCCCGCGCTTGTGCGCGAACTGCACAGTTACGACAACGAGGAGTGGGACATCGATATTCTCTCGCTGGTTCCGGCCGAAGAGCGGGACGTCTACATGACCAGGCACGGCCTGGCCTCTGATACCGGGCGTGTTCGACACATCGAAGGCGACTATACCTCTACGGCCGATCTGCAACGCGTGCACCCCGAGCGATACGATAACATTCTGTTTCTGGCGAACAACTGGCTTTCCTCGTACGAAGAGTCAGATGCGCGGACAATACTGGGGAACCTGGTGATGCGGGAGCTTCTTCCCACCGAGTCGCCACGTCCGGAGATACTAGTAGAGCTTCTGGACCCGGATAATCGGGCGCTGTTCTCCCGTACACGTGCGGAAGTGCTTATCAGCTCAGAAATCATTAGCCACATGATCGCACACGTTGCATTGCGACACGAACTGAGCGATGTTTTCGAAGAGCTCTTTACCGCCGGGGGAGCTGAGATTTCCTTCCAGCCGGCAGGTTTTTACCGATTCCCCCGAACCGAAATGACCTTTCACGAGGCTGGAGCCCACATTTCTTCTCAGGGTGATATCCTGCTTGGATACCGTTCCATGCCGCGCGCCAACGGAGATAGCGGCGGAATGTACCTGAACCCGCCTCACGACGAGACGCTTGTGTTGAACGATTCGACACGCCTGCTTGTGTTGAAGACGTATCCACAAGCGCATGGCAGCATCGGGTGAGAGAGATCCCGAATGCGGGCCCGTAATTGACGCATTTCGATTTCCGGATGTACACTCGCGCAGAAATTGGGGTCCATGGAGGGGCTCATGCGAAACGTCTGGCGGGTATTGCAGGGTGCACTTTTTCTGGCTGCGTTTGCGACATGCTCCTTTGGTTTTCTGCCCTCGCCTGACAATGATGAGCCTCCTGCTGGAGGGTCAGACGACGCTATTCTGGTAGGGTTTTCGTTTAGCGATCCCCTGGTGACGGGCGTAGTCGACCAGGAGAACAGAACGGTCACCGTTGTCGTGCCGTTCGGCACCGACGTCACCGGCCTTGTTCCGACCATCGGTATCGACGCACGAAGCGTCGCTCCGGCCTCCGGCGTCGTGAAGGATTTCACAAACCCCGTGACATATACCGTGACCGCCTTCAGCGGAATCACGAGGGTCTATACCGTGACCGTGGTTGTAGACCTCGACCTGCGTCTGGGCGCACTGGAATTAACCGATGCCGGGTCTCCGGTCACCCTTACTCCGCCGTTCAGTAGCGACGTGTTCTCGTACGAGGCTACCGTAGTGACCGGGACAACAGATATCTCTGTTGTTGCTACCGCCAGCGTCGAAAGCGGCGTAGATGTTACGGTGGACCCCACGCCTACCGACGGATCAATCCCTCTCGTGGAAGGTGCCAATCCCATCCGGATCACGGTCACGAATCCCGGTCATGACACGACCCTTACCTACACCATTACCGTGGAGCGAGCTTTCGAGCTCGAGATGGTGTCGGTTCCCGCAGGGAGTTTCCAGCGCGACAGCGAAAGTGACAACTTCAGCACGGTAGCCGCATTCTCCATGAGCGTGCGCGAAATCACGCGTGCCCAGTTTGTCTCCGTCACTGGCCGTGCCGATCCGAGCCGAACCGAGTTCTCGACTGGCCTCGATAACCCGGTTCAGTTCGTAACCTGGTTTGAAGCGCTGGCATTTGCGAACCGACTGAGCATTCGCCAAAGTTACACGCCCGTCTACACCGTCAACGGTTCGACCGATCCTGACGATTGGCCCGCCTTCCCGACCTCGTTCGACCAGTCCACCCTGGCCGCATGGGACGCGGTGATCGCGGACTGGAGTGCGAACGGCTACCGATTGCCCACGGAAATGGAGTGGATGTGGGCGGCGATGGGAGCCGATACTGATACTCCTGGTGCGCGAAACACCACCGGCTGGGAGAAGCCTTTCGCTGGAAGCCCCGGCAGCGAGAGCATCGCGGATTTCGTCTGGTACCAGGGAAACAGTGGCAACACAACCCACCGGGTCGGCACAAAAGCCACCAACGAGCTCGAACTCTTTGATATGAGCGGGAATGTGCGCGAGTGGGTCTGGGACCGGCACCAGCCGGCGCTTCCCGACGGCGAGCTATCCGCCGACTACCGAGGACCCGAGAGCGGTGCGATGCGAGTGTTGCGCGGCGGTGCGTTCCGGGATCCTGCGGAACAGGTTACTCTTGCATTCCGCACAGCTGATCATCCGTACGGAACGGGTAGTTCCAACGGGTTCCGGGTAGTTCGAGTTGCTGATTGACCTGACAGAAACACAGCTAACCGGAGGTTCCATGACACCTGTAATTCGGACATTCGTGCGTTTTGTAGTGCTTGTCGTTCTGATTTTGAACACGAGTCCTGAACGCGGCTATGCACAGGAAGCCCGTCAGCGCGAGCCCTTGCGTGTTTTTTACGGCGTTAAGCTTGGAGTCTCGGCGCTTCTCGCAGGATCTGCGATTACCGACCCTGACTTTGGTACTGTCGAACGAGCAGTTACCGGGGGTGCTGCCGTAGTCCTCGGCCTGCCAGCGTCTGTCGTACTGTACCAGTCGTATCAGCGCGATGCCCGGGCAGTACGTCGCTGGCGTGCGATTTCGTTCGGCGCCGACCTGCTTCTTTCTGCCAGCCTTGCGGGATACGGAACGTATCTGATCGCGAGAGGCAATACTGACAACAATGTCAGCGATCAGTGGGCAGGCCTTTCGGCAGTATCCGTCGGCCTTTTTGGCGGACTTCTGAGTGCTCTTGATCGTGTCGCCTTCCGCTTCGAGCGGTGAGCGAACAATACCTCCTGATTTCCAAGGCTTCGCCGACGCGTGAGAGAGGAAAGGTCTTCGAGATGAGCGGGCGGACGTCCACGCGTCGTGTGGTAAGCAGGTTCATCGCGACGGGGTAGATATCGCCATAACGGAAGGAACCCATAAAGCAGAGCTCCTTGCTCATGATGAGGTTGGCCGGAATCTCGACGACACTGTGCATAGACACGATACACAATACACGAAGTACTGCGTTCCACCGGTATCGAAAGGACGTGGTACGGTATAACGAGATCGCCGATTCGATCATGACGGCGAACGACGTTCTGATAATCGATCTGTTCGCGCTTACCGAGGCCCTGGAACGCGAACTCGGAGAGTCAGTCTACAAGGATCATGTTCATTTCACACCGGAGGTCTACCGCACGCAGGCGGCGTATCTCGCAGGATGGGTTCGTGCCTTCTGTCAGCTCCGCTGACACACCCGTTACCGATGTCGGGTGTGTTACCGCGTAATATCCTCTTTACTGATTCCACCGCCAGCTTCGGCCGGCGGTACTCGTCGAACAGTCCTTTGTTGTTGAAACCGCGTGGTCGCGTGAGCGTTCTGGTGTTGTCGAAGGTTCGCGTGTCGCAGTACTGCCAGAGTGCTACTCCGGCGGACTCCGGCCGTTCGACGGTCTCCTGGCACACGAGCATGCCGTCGAAGACTGGCTGCGAAAGATCCATGATACGCATCTCTCTGCACGTCGCTTAGAGCCCGAACACCTGCGTGTAGTAGAATGATGGAATACCGAAGAAACTCCGGTCGGCAAAGTATGCGGCGCCGGTGCCGAGATAGCGGTACTCGCTCCGAAGAATGTTCTCCCGGTGTCCGGGCGAGTTCATCCACTGTTCGACGACGGTCTCTGCCGCCGACAGATAGGTGTGCGGTGGAATCGGATCACCTCGATGTGTGTAACTGAAATAGCCACCGTTCTGAATCGGTGAGAACACACTCCGGCCGGCTTCGTATGTGATGCCGAACGTCCGGGCGATATTCTCGCCGACGCCGCTCCCGGAAAAGCCTGATGCGTCGGTACGATCGCGGACGCTTCGCCGGCCTGACACGGGACTGGTGTGCGAGAAAAAGTTCCGGTCGCGCATATCCCCGCTGTGTACCCGCGCTGCCGATTCTAGAGATGTATTGTGGGTTAACGGCGTGAGTCCGCGAACCTCCCGTTCGGCGTTCGTCAGGTAAAAGATTGCCGCGTGGAGCAGCGGATAGTCTATTCGGTCGAAGTCGATCCGTTCATTGGCCTCCGGCAGCTGAACAAATGTCGCTCGGTCGACTGACCGGTATCGATCGGCATTCCATGCGCTCTCGGTACCGGTCGCGTCGACCGCAGAAATCAGCGCGACTGCAGCCGCTACCGCGACGGCAGTCCGGCGGATCAAGAAACGTACTGGCCTGTGTGACTGATTCATCATCACTCAACATCCTCTTGCTCAGATTGCGTGTGCCGTGTCGGATAATCCACAACCACCGAGGGGCGTGTATGCCCACCAGAATGGTATTGTAGACTGTATACGCCGCGCTGTGGTAAGAAACATGGGTCATGAACCTGGTAACACAGCCACTTACCAGAGACCACCGAACCCCGCAAGCCTGTGGCTATCGTCGAAACAGCCGTAATATACAGATTCTGCGGCGCTCGCGATCAGCGGACAGCCCGATTCACCCGGGAGACCGGACTCAAGACGGTAGCAATGACTCGCGGGAGTTTGAACCGACCGCAATCGGCGGATCTCAGAGCGAAAATACTCTTCAAGAACATCATCGTTGTTGTTCTGTACTTTTCTTCAGATATCTCCCCCTGACCTGATACTGCTCTGCATCCTGGACTCCGATTCGCTGCGTGGAACTGCGTGCCTTGAAACGGATTTCGTAACGCCGACGATTACTCGTTGGCTTCCTCCGGCATCACAACCCGTTGTCCCGGCAGTACCCGCTCCGGTGCATCTCTGATTGTCGGTGTCGCGCCCTCGATTGTCTTTATGCGCGATAGTAGTCGCTCCTTGAGTCTGTCCGCCACGGCGCGAAACGCGATACCCCCTGCAAGATTCTCCAGCTCATACGGGTCCGCGTAGAGATCATACAGACACGCTTCCTCGTACTCTTCGGCGGCTGGCTGCGCGCACCCGTCGATTCCGGGAGCCACTACGCTGTACTTCCACCGTCGTGTACGAATAACCCGACCAACCTGCGACTCGCTGATCTGCGCAAACACGTCGTCCGGCCAGTCGGTCGCCTCCCGCCGTACGAGTGGAAGCAGTGAACGTCCCTGCATGGGCGTTTTCTGCTGTATGCCCGCCAGATCGAGCAGGGTGGGAGGCAGGTCAACGAGGCTTACCAGCTCGGTTACGGTACCTCCCCCGTCGAATCCGGGTCCTTGAGCCGCGAACGGTGTACGAAGCGAGGAGTCGTGAGGTGACCGCTTGTACTCGCTGTTTCGGGTCTTGAAGTGGTTTCCGTGATCCGAGGTAAAGAGCACAACCGTGTCGTCGGCCAGGCCAAGGCTTTCAATGGCCTCGGTAACCCGCCCGAGGCATTCGTCCAGCCGCTTGACCATACCGTAATACCCCGGGAGGTGCTTCTGGGTGCTTCCACCAAGCGTCGCCAGATCAGGCGGCGTCCAGGCGTCCCGGTAGCGTTCGGCGTACCCGGGGGGAGCAGGGTAGTCATCTCTGGTGTTCTGGTGGTGGGGTTCGAGAAACGAGAGGAAGAGAAAGAATGCATCATTCTGATTTCGATCGATAAAGCGAATTGCTGCATCAGTCAGCGCGTCGACCCGATAACCGGGCAGCTTGACCCGCTCGTTGTTTTCGTTAAACAGAGAGGTGTCGTAAGCGTCGGAACTGAACTCCAGGAGATCGGCCGCGAGCCACTCTTCGTACCCGCCCCGTCGTGATTCGGGAACCGGCTCCTGGTCGTCCTTGTGCCAGCTGACCCTGGTACCGGCAAGGTGCCACTTGCCAATGTATCCCGTCCGGTACCCTGCTTCCCGAAAATATTTCGCGATCGTATCCGCCTGTTCATCGAGGGCTTGCATGTTCGTGAACACGCCGGTCTCGGTTGCGTACTGCCCTGTCTGCAGACAGGACCGGGCAGGACCGCAGACGGGCTGACACGTAAAGCTGTTTTCGAAGTGTGCCCCTCGTCTTGCCATGCGCTCAAAGTTTGGCATGAGATCAAGGGGATTTCCGTGCAGCGACGAGGTATCCCAGCGCTGTTGATCCGTAAAAAATATAAGGACGTTAGGTTTTCGGTTCACGAGTTATTCCTTCTACAGGCCACATACGCTACACGCGAACCGTACAGTCCATCAAGCAGAGGCTGTTCGGCAGGAGCCGGAGCGCCTTGACCTCGCGTTTCAATGGTGCGAAAACAGTATCTATAAAGGAACCGGCCATGTCTCACGCATTCAACCGTCTGAAAGATTTTAGTCCGCATCTTTTTATGCATCCCGAACCCATAGACCGGGGTGCGCCATTCTGGTCCTGGAACGGCAGGCTTGAGCGGGACCGACTTTTCCACCAGCTGTCGGTCTTCGAGAAAATGGGGCTGGGAGGCGCGCATATCCATCCGCGCACCGGTCTTGAGACCCCCTATCTCGGCGAAGAGTTCATGAACCTCGTGAAGGATCTCACCGACGAAGCGGCTCGGCGCGGACTGCACATGTGGCTGTACGACGAGGATCGCTGGCCGTCCGGATTTGCCGGTGGGCTTGCCACCGCCGAAGAACGTTTCCGCCTGCGCCACCTCCGGCTATCACGCACGCGCGTTGCCGCGGGAGAGTCCCGTCCGTGCCCGTCGCACCACTCCGAACCGCTCCCGCTTACCGAACGCACCTTTGTCGCAGCGTGGGCTCTTACCATGGAGGGCGGTCTGCTAGTCGACAGCAGGCTCGTTTCGGAAGACGCCGTCGCCGAGAAGGGCGAAGAGCTTCTGTTTGCGTACCGTGAGATTCCCCCGGCGTGGACGTGGTTCAACAATACGCAATATGTAGACACACTCAGTCCGGAGGCAATGCGCGTCTTTATCGACACGACGCACGAACGTTACGCGGATACTGTCGGAGACCGTTTCGGCTCGGTTATTCCTGCCATCTTTACCGACGAGCCGCTGTTTCGTGGTATGGACCTCCCCGACTCCGCGGACGACACGAGGGATATCTTCCTGTCATGGACCGATGATCTGCCGGAGACCTACCACGCCGCGTACGGCGAACAGCTACTTGATGTGCTGCCGGACGTGCTCTACGACCGGCTGGACGGTCGGCATCGCCTGGCCCGCTGGCGCTTTCACAACCACCACACCGACCGGTTTTCACAGGCCTTTGCTGCGCAGCTCGGCTCATGGTGCAGCGAACACGGCATCGCGCTCACCGGCCACATGATGGCCGAAGAGTCGCTTGCAGGGCAGACAACCTGGACAGGCGAAGCCATGCGCAGCCTGCGGCATTTCGGACTGCCCGGAATCGACATGCTCTGCGACCGGGTAGAGCTTACCACTGCGAAACAGGCGCAGTCCGTCGCACGTCAGACCGGTGCTCCGGGTACCATGAGCGAGCTGTACGGGGTGTCAAACTGGGACTTCCCCTTTGCCGGCCACAAGCGGCAGGGCGACTGGCAGGCAGCACTTGGTGTCATTACCCGCGTTCAGCACCTTACCTGGTACCAGATGTCCGGCGAAGCCAAGCGCGACTATCCGGCGAGCATAGGCGAGCACTCACCGTGGTGGCACCGCTACCGGGTAATCGAAGATCATTTTGCCCGTCTGAACGTCGCCCTGAAAAGCGGGCGTCCGCGCTGTCGTGTAGCGATGATTCATCCGATCGAGAGCTACTGGCTCGTTCACGGCCCTGCCGCTTCGGCACGCGAACGCACGCGACTGGAAGCGGGGTTCTCACAGACACTCTCGTGGCTGCTTGAGGATCTTGTCGACGTGGATTTCGTGTCCGAGGCATTTCTGGCAGAGGCCGACGGTCAAGCGCCTGCCGACCCGACGGAACCGAGGTTTCAGGTCGGCGAAATGGCGTACGAGGCAGTCGTCGTGCCGCCGGTGATTTCCCTGCGATCGACGACACTCGAGGCGCTCAATTCGTTCGCGGGACAGGGCGGGACGGTAGTCAGTATGGATGGCGGCCCGAAGTTCTGCAACGCCGCGCTGCCGGTCGCGGCCGGCGATCTTGAGCGCTTCACCCGGGTCTCCTTCGAACGCAGTGCGCTCCTCGATGCGCTTGAGCCGTTCCGCGATGTCAGACTCACGAGGGCGAACGGCGATTCACCTGCAGGGGTCGTACACCAGATTCGGCAGATGCCGGACGGGTCGTGGATTCTCTTCGTTTCCCGGTTTGATGAGAATCAACACGCACCTGTTGAGGGCGCAGACCTGTCGCTGCGCGGAGCGTGGGTGCTCACCGAGCTGTGCACGGCAGACGGAACTGAGCGTAAGCTCGACGCGGCGATACGTTCCGGCTGGACGCGGACAACCGTTGACCTCCCGATCGCGGGACACCTCCTGATTCGTGCGCAGCCGGATACGGATGGCGTCCGGACCACGGGCGACACGGAACGTACCGTCATTCCAGTGCTTCGTACCCTGAGAGAGCTTGCGCGCGTGCCTGAGCCGGAACGGGTAACACTCGAGGAAGAGAACGTCCTGGTGCTCGACTCCTGCGAATGGCGACTCGACGGAGGGCCGTGGCAACCCGCACAGGAGATTCTCCGCGTGGACAACGCCGCACGTGCTGCGCTCGGATTGCCCGAGCGCAGCGGGAACATTGCACAGCCCTGGGTCGAGCCCCGACGCCGGGGAACGCACGATGTGGCACTGGCATATGCGATACACGTAGAACACGAAACCGGACCTGTACATCTGGCTCTCGAAGACGCCGCCGACGCACGCATTGAACTCGACGGACACGCGCTACCAGTCACTGCCACTGGCGAGTGGATAGACACTGCTTTTACAACGATTCCTGTGCCCCCGCTTTCGACAGGAACCCACCGCCTCGAAATCACGTATCCGTTTGGCGGTTCGGAGGGTCTTGAGGCGTGCTACCTCGTCGGAGACTTTGGCGTTTGCGTCGCAGGAAAGCAGGTTGTCGTGTCGGAACCGGTGGGGAGGCTGTGCTGGGGAGACGCAACGCGGCAGGGACTGGCCTTCTACGGCGGGAACATTCGATACCATTTCAACCTTGATCTTCCGGAAGGCAGCGGTCGATACCTGCAGGTTCCCCATTTCGCAGGAGCACTCGTTGACGTGTGCTGGCCCGGGTATAAACCCGAGGCGGTCTATCGGGAACCCTGGCTCGCACCGATTCCGGACGAGCTGTCGGGGCGCGTTAGCACAGAGATCGTGTGCTACGGAACCCGGATCAACACGTTCGGCCAGTTGCACATTGTCGCAGAGGGCTACCGTTGGTGGGGGCCGCAGAGCTGGCGCACAAGTGGTGTGCAGTGGGCGGACGAGTATCAGCTGCGACCGACGGGCATTCTCGTGGCACCTTCGCTGTGGCACCTCGGAGCATGAGGTGCCTGAACCTTCACACGGTATCCTGTTGACGCGTTCGCGTGAGGTACTTCGCCTCGCGAATGCCTTCGATCGTCGGCAACAGTGTCAGGCTCAATGCCGCGCTGACCAGCATTGTTACCCACATGAGCACCGACAGGGTGACGTGGATCTGCATGGGAGAAAACGCCATTGCCGTGAACCCGATTGCAAGGCCAAGCGCATTCGCGAGAACCGGTGTGGCGACATACCGCAAGGCCGAGCGGGACGGTTCGGGGGTCTCCCGCCGCTGTTCGTAGCGAAGCAGCGAAACATAGTGAATAGAGTAGTCGATACCGACACCGATCGTCAGGCCGCTCATAATTGCCGTGATAACGCTTAGTGCGATACCCGCGTATCCCATGACACCGAACATGACGATCAGCGTGATGAGGATCGGCACCGTCGCGAGAAACCCGGTCCACAGACTGCGCTGCGTAAACGCGATCAGGAGAAATGTTACCGAGACGGCAAGAAGGAGCGCGCCAAGTTGCTGGTTGATGATCTGGTCGTTCATCTCTTTCATGATGAATGCCGTGCCAACCGGATTGATGTTCCGGTTATGAGCCGTCGCGATACCTGCCGCCAGCTCTTCGAAGGCCCGAAGGGTTGCGTCGTCCAGGTTCGGTAAGAAGAATACCGCCCGTCCGCTTCCGTCGGAGGCGCGAAATCCGGAAAGCATCGCGTCGGTATCGACGGGGAGTCGCGAGAGCAGCATCTCGGCGGATTCGGCATCGGGAGGGTAGGCGCCTGGTGCGCCGCTGTGAGTCCAGGCGTCCCGGATCAAGGAGTATACCGAGACCGTGCGCCCGGCGATGCCCGCCTCGACCGCACGGTCCTGCAGCTGCAGAATGGCTTCCGCCCGCGTCGGTCCGAAGTCCGAACCATGGTCAAAGGTAACGTAGACCGGGATCGCGCCTCCGAGTATGTCCGATGCCAGTTCCAGATTCTGCCGTATCTCAGTCGTTGGTTTATAAACATCAATCATGGAGAAGTTGGCCTGCAGCCGCAGCGCACCGGGAATCGAGACGACGAGAAGAAGCGACGCGACAATGATCGCCGGGGCGCCACGAACCGCGGACAGAAATCGCACCGTCCACGTGTCTCGGGAGGCCTGCGGTTTCGGGCGGGGCCTGATCATCAACAGTACCGTCGGCAGAATGACCCATGTGGCGATTCCCGCTATGAGCACGCCACCTGCAGCGACAACGCCGAGCTCGTTAATGGCAACGCTGTTAATGAGAGTCAGCGACAGAAACCCGACCATCGTGGTGAGGGTCGTGAGAATCACCGGGATTCCAACCGCTTTCAGGGTTTCTGCCACTGCGTCGTGCGGTGTCTTTCCTTCGTTCAGCCGGTCGATGACGTGACTGGTAACGTGCAGCCCGTCAGCGCTTCCTATAACGATAACAAAGACCGGGACAAGCGCCGACATGATCGAAATTCCGCCTGTCGTCCAGCCGATTGCCCCGAGCGTTATGATCGCGCCACTGACCGCCGGGAGGAGGCTCAAGCCCGTTGCGAGAAAACTGCCGATCCGGAGGCGAAAGACGAGAAGAATCAGAATGAGTGCGATTGGTGGAAGACGCGTTACGATCTGGTAGACATACGTGTATACCTCCGACTGAAGATACGGTTCGCCGGCGAGAACGACGGGAATCTGTTGCTCGCCGAAAACATCGCGAACCGCTTCCACGATCTGCTGGGGCCGGGAGTGTTCGGTCATCAGCACACGGAACACCGCGTAGCGGGAGCCTTCGTGCTCGACGAGAGCGCCCCCGGGGGAAATCGCCTGAAACTGATTGAGCGCAGCCATCAGTTCCGCGCCTTCGAGCCGTGCAATAGCAGGAGGAATCGGTGACTGGGCGGCGGCGACTCCATCGATAGCTTCGAGCGCGATGGATATATCCGGCAATCGGCGGATCTCGCGGAGGAGTGCTGTTCCGGTATCTGACTCCGGTGTAGCGATCCGTGCGAGAACCAGCAGCTGGTCCGAATCGCCAAATGAAGCACTCATGGTTCGAAGCGCTTCGAGACGAACTGACTCCGATGGCATAAACACGTCGAAGTCGGTATCGACGTCGAGTCGACGGACACCGGCTATCGCGAAGGCAATAACGAGCGCTGATGCGACGAGGACGAGGCCCCGGTGCTCCCCAAGGAAGCGAGTAAACCGATCGATCATCTGCCTGCCTCCCATGTGTATTTGTACAGCGAATTATAGCATGCCTTTTCTTCGGAGAAGGCGATCAGAAAGCGATGAGGTGGACGCTGTCGGGCAGGGCACTGTCGTTGACAAGGTCCGGTGTGTTTGGCCACAGTGCCCTACCCGTTCAAGTGAACGCGCAACGCGCGCGTACCGGGTATTTACACGGCAGGTCCGAGCTGCTCGGTCAGTACGCCGTAAATGTGGGCGTACGCTCCCATGACGATTGGCAGGAATGCAACCGCTCCGATGAAGCTCAGCACCGCACCGACTGTTTCGCCGATGAGGCCGCCGATAAAACCAAGAATGTAAATGATGATTACCAGAACGATACCAATCAACAAGGTGCCGAGTACAATCGTCCACTTCTTTCCGTACGTAATCTGGTTGCTGACCTTAATCGCTTCCATAGGAGTCATTTCCTTGTCCACCAACAGATAGATTGCCTGCCCCCACGCAATGGAGATGACGATTCCAGGAATGACCATGAACACGAAGCCTATCATGGTTCCTATCTGGACAAAGGCCAGCACAAGAAAGAACTCCCCGATATATTTCCGATACTTCGCGTCGAAAATCGTCAACGGGGAGACTACCGTCCCTTTCGACATCGCGACTATAATACTCACGATTCCGATTGTAGTTCCTACGTTCAGGTACGGAATCCATATTGTGAGTACCCACAGGATCGCGGCAAGTAGAAGAGACGCGAGATTCTTGATGCCGATTGCGAAACCCTGCTTAACAATACCGGACACAGTCAGTTCGGTCATATCAGTCCCCCAGGAAAAGTGTCTATGCCAACGTTCGGTTGGCTTCTGAACTCGAGGTTAAGCCGATATTTCGTGTACGTAAATAAAAAAGTCGGAAAAATCGTGCGCCACGCGCGAGTTCCGGCTTTACAGGAATGCGAACATATGCTTTTCTTCGGGCCGGCCGTTTGCTGTCTGAGGCTAGGGCGCTACTCAGAGCACCTCATGCATCAAACAGCCAATCGAGATCCTCGGTGGAAAGTCCTGCAAGTCCGCCGGCGTCCGAGCGGATAATCGAGTCAGCGAGGCCCCGTTTGTGCTCCTGCAGGCGCAGCATCTTCTCCTCGATCGTGCCCGCTGTAATGAGCCGGTAGGCAATGACGTGTCCGGTGCGACCAATACGATGTGCCCGGTCTATCGCCTGCGCTTCGACCGCAGGATTCCACCATGGGTCAAGGAGGATCACGTAGTCGGCGGCGGTGAGATTAATGCCGAATCCTCCGGCCTTGAGGCTTATCAGAAAAACTGCCGATCCTTCGTGGTTCTGAAACGAGTCAATCTGCCCGCCGCGTGCGCGCTGCGGGGTCGCTCCGTCGATGCGGAAGAACTGCGGTCCCCCGACCGAACCCGAGCCGGTGAGTCGGCGCTCGACCTCGTCCATGACGGCTGTGAACTGTGAGAAGACGAGTGCTTTGTTGTCTTCACTCCGTATGGTATCCACAAGCTCTTCGAGCTGATCGAGCTTGACACTCGGTACGGAATGGTAGTCCGGGTCGACAAGCGAAGGTAAAATAGCCGCCTGCCTGAGGCGAAGCATAGCCTCGAGTATGTGCATGCGAGCGCCGTCTATCCCCTTCTGCGTTACGCGCTCCTCTATCGAGCGTTTGAATTTCCGCCGAAGCGACTCGTACACACGCAGCTGTTCACGACCGGGCTCGCCGAAGTGCAGGCGTTCCTCGCGTTCTGGTAATTCGGGTGCGACCTCGCGCTTGCGCCGCCGAAGGAGCAGCGGGTGCACAATGCGCTGCAGCCTGCGCCGTGCGTCATCATCTCCTGCCTCTTCGATCGGTCGCGAGTAGCGACTTCGAAAATGCGGTAGCGTTCCGAGCATTCCCGGCATCAACAGATCGTACAGCGACCACAGCTCAACGGTATTGTTCTCGATCGGCGTCCCGGTCAGCGCAAGGCGGTGCGGAGCCGGTATCTTTCGAATCGCGGTGCGAGTCTTTGACTTCGGGTTCTTGACCACCTGCGCCTCGTCGAGGATCAGATAGTCTATGGTAAGAGAAAGAAACAGGTTGATGTCTACACGCACCGTTGCGTAGCTGACGAGCACCACATCGACCTTCGACAGCTCGTCGGCCGACTTCGCCCGCCCCGGTCCAGCGTGTATTCGAGCAGAAAGACCGGGCGTGAACCGCGCGATCTCGTTGCTCCAGTTTGTCAGCGTCGAGACCGGAGCGATCACAAGGGCGCGTTCCATGCGGTCGCGGGCTCGGGCAGTCAGCAGACACGCGAGCGCCTGCAGCGTCTTTCCCAGTCCCATGTCGTCGGCAAGGCAGCCGCCGAGGCTGTACTCGTGCAGGAACCAGAGCCAGCTTAATCCGTGAAGCTGGTAGGGACGGAGCGTGCAGTGCAGACCCGCCGGGGCATCTATCGGATCGAGGCGTTCGAAGGCAGTGATTCGATTGCGGAGCGTTCGAAGGGTCGCAAAGGCCTCGTGCCCGGGATCATCTGCGTGCTCCTCGATGAGGGCGAGCGTCGCAAGATCCCCCGCTGCAACGCGCAGACGATGCGCCCCGGCGAGGTAGCGCTCGAGGTCATCGGCACCGGTGAACACGTAGAGCTTTCCGCGGGCTCGGATTAATCCACCTCGATGCTGCGGGTCCTCGATGGGGATAAACTCTTCGCCATCGCGAACGCCGAGCTCGGCGTCGAACCATCCTTCCCCGGATGCCTGGACCCGGTACGAAGGAGCGGAGCTTACGCTTCGAACACGTTCGTCATGCAAACGCAGCTCGAACCCGGCTTCAAAGACGGCGGCCGCGCAGGCGCGTACGAGTTCTCCTGCAGGGCAGTCAAACACCGCGTCGAAGGCAGGCTCCCGGGACCCCGAGCACTCTTCAAGGGCGTCACCGATAATTTCCTCCGCCGCAGCGAGGTAGTGTGCTTCGATGTCAGGAAGACGGCGGTAGACGGCCGGTGGTTCCGACAGCGTCGTTGTGACGGATGTCTCGCTGAAGGCGATTGCCGGACCGCCGAAGCGGGTTTCCTGACTACCGTATCGGAACAGAATCTGCACTGCGGAAAAGTACCCGTATATCGACTCGATGCGGAGCACCGGTTGAGGAACCACGGTAAGCACGGTGAGCTCTTCGGGCGGATCTTCGACCCGAAGCACGGCACCGAGACGGCGACGGCAGGTATCGGCGAGTGTCGCTGCACCGTCGAGATCAACACGGGGAGAATCGCGCAGAAGCCGCACGAGCGAGAAGATGACCGGTGGTGTATCGAAACGGAACAGCAGAAGGCCTTCGTCGGGCACCGGTATAAGAAGAAGCCGGTTGTCGGAGTCCGCTGATTTCCCGTGTTCAGCAGTAATAATGACTGATCGTGTGCCTCCGGTTCCACCGGGTGTCTCTATTTCTACGCGCAGCCGCGGGCTAAGAAGCGGCCCCGCTCCGTCGTGCCCGACGGGAGCCCAGCCGAGGATCATCTGTTCCATAGGTACCGGACGGGCGGGCACCGGGTCGGTTCCGGGTTCGTGCTCGAAGTACAGGTCAAGCGACGCACCCTCGTGCATACGTTCGAGTTCCGACGCGAGTGATGCCACCGCCGGGGTCATCCTGCGGTCCTGTGAGGCAATGAAGCGATAGAGATGCTCGGACAGTCCCGGTGCCTGCAGTCGAGGTTTCCCGCTCGAGTAGGCCTGCAGCGCGCCCTGGCTGCCGTCTTTCTTGAGGTATACCAGCGCCGCGCGCAGGTAGAGTCGCGGCTCCCCGGGGGAGTTCCGGTTGAAGCCGTCTGGCACGCGTATAACTTCGAGGACTGGTCTGTAGACTTTCTCCCGCTCGCCTCGAGAAACACTCCCCGAGCGGCTGCTGAGCGATCCGTCGGTTTCGACAATAATCCCCGGGTCAGGGAGCGGGTCGTAGCCGCCACTTTCCTTGGGTGAGGAGTCGGTGCGGTCACCGACTCCGGCTCGGTCACGGGGCTCGGCGGCCCGGCGCGCCGTTTCGCGTGACAGCTCAGTCCCCGGGACGACTCGCGGATCGTCCGGGTCTATCGCTGATTCGTAGTCGCCGTTCGTGAACGTTTCGAGCACGGTATACGCGACTGCCCCGATATGCCTGCAGGACTTTCCGGACGAAGAACACGTGCACGTCGAGTTCAGACTGTTACCGAAAAAACTGAACGCGGCACGGTATACGCGAGCTCCGTCGGTCACGATTGCGCGCAGCTCGCCGGGTGTCGACGACGTAAGCTCGACGGCATCAAGCTCGCACAGATCCCAGGCGTAATGATCGGTGCGGTCATCAGGGAGTAACTCCTGGGGCGGTACCTGTTGAAACACGTTGTACCAGAAGGCCAGGTGGCGGGAGTCGACTGGTCGAGGCATGACCGTCAGTATATAACCGGTTCCGCGTCGAGGTCTCGCCAGATGAACCAGGTTGCGACAGTTCGCCAGGGGCGCCACCGCTCGGCGTGTGCCGAAAGCCGCTCTCGTCGGGTCGCAAGCTTTTCCGTATTTGAAGCGGCGCCGTCGATCCCCCACTCGTAGAGATTCGCCGCGGCGTTTACCAGTCCAATGTCACCGAGGGGCAGAATGTCGGGCCGCTGCAGGTGAAAAATTAGGACCATGTCGGCGGTCCACGGGCCTATCCCGCGCAGTCCGGTCAGCTGATTGTGTATCTCCGTGTCGCTCCATTCGGACCACATCGTGTCGTCGAGGTCCCCGGATACGAAGGCTTCGGCGATCCCCTGTATGTATTCTGACTTCCGCCACGACAGACCCGTCGCACGGAGGTCCGCGAGGCTTGTGGCTGCGAGGGCGTTCGCGGACAATTCCGGAAACGCAGCCGTGATGCGCTTCCAGATACCGTCTGCAGCCGCTACTGATATCTGCTGACCGACGATTGCGTTTACCAGTGTCCGAAAGGCGTCACCGCTTCCACGCAGGACGTCGCTTCCGTGCACTTCAACGAGGCCTGCAAGCACCGGATCACGCTCAGCGAGTTCCCGGCACGCATTTGTCCAGTATGGGGGGGCGTGGAGTTCTTTAAGGATACGCTTCCGATCATGCTCTGACATGTCACGAAAGGTAGATAGATGCCCTTACGGGGTCAAGCTCAGATCCCGGTCATCTGCCGGATCAATCGGAAGCCGGATAGCGAAACCGATTCCGGCGCACGCCACCGATACCAGCATGAGTCCGATTCCGAGCCCGAAGACGGTACTCAGGGCCCCGAGCAGCAGCGCGATAGCCGCGGCGAAAAGCGTCTCTGCCTGTGATTCCATCGAAAGGGCGGAGGCGAGCGAGTCCTGGTCCATGCGTTCGCTGACGTATGCGATCCCCATGGGTTTACGCAGGTTTTCAAGAACATAAATCCCGATGTAGAGCGCGACGGATATCCCTGAGAGAGCGAGCCAGTGAGCGGCGCCGCTGAGCAGGCCGATTGACAGACCTGCAAAGAGGGTCAGATTCAGCGGGGTGGCGAGGTTCCTGAACCGATCGGCAAAGGCGCCTGATCGCCCGGAGGCCGCTGCAGTGAGCAGATACAGGAGCGAATAGACGACGCCGACCAGAATTGCTGTTCGCTGCTGGTCGGCGAGCCCGAGCAGGATCGGAATCCCGAGAGCCACGCTCTGAAGAAGCGGCTGCAAGTAGTCTTTTGTCGCCTTGTAGTATCCGGTATACAGTGCCTGATTCGAGATCGCCCTGAGAGCCGCAGGTTTCTTCATGCTCCTGACGAACGACCGAAGGACGTGCCGGAACTCATCGGCAACGGTCCTGTCGCTGGTGTTTCGCGGACCATCAAGAGCTTTTGGATAGCTCATTACCAGCGCCAGGTCGAGCGAGTATGGAATAATAGTAAACAGGAAAATCGGTGTATACGATCCCTGCAGAACGACCAGCGCCGCGGCAATGACCGCGGAAAGGGCCGCTCCGCGCTGTGACCACGCGCGCGTGTGTCCGTAGTAGTGCGCCTTCAGATGTTCCCAGTGGTGGGCTCGCAGATAGTCGAAGATCATCGCTTTGTGCGTGCCGGTTCGAAACGCGTCGCCGAGCGCGTATGCTGCCATTGCGCCGAACAGAACCCAGTACTCGTCGGTAAGCACGAACACAATGAACGCGAGAATGTATGCTACGAATGAAATGGCCATTGTCAGCCGCCGTCCGAGCGTGTCGGCCAGGAGCCCGGAAGGAATCTCGCTGAGGTTAATGAACACCTCACGCGCAGCATAGAGACCTCCGATCTCGAGAAACGTGAGGCCTTTTTCCAGAAAAAATAGCATGAGGAACGGCTCGTAGAATCGGAGGTTCTTGAGAAACCCGTATGCGCAGAACTTATAGTACTGCAGATCCTTCTTGAAGCTGCTTTTCATTTCCATCCGACCTTTTCAATGACGAAAAACTACACTATTTTTGTCGACATGGCAGAAAACATCGGTCGACGGATTCGAGAGTACATCATAAAGGTACTCAACGGCATGGCCCTCGGCCTCTTCGCCTCGCTGATTATCGGTCTCATTCTACAACAGATCGGCGTCTACTCGGGTATTGAGCTCATCGAGCGCTTTGGCCGAGCGGGGCAGCACCTTATGGGGCCCGCTATCGGCGTAGGCGTTGCGTACAGTGTAGGTGCTTCGCCGCTGGGTCTGTTTGCCGCTGTTGTCACCGGTGCGCTTGGGGCTGGGACGGTCGTGCAGGCGGACGCGGGTCTCATGCTCGCGATAGGAGAGCCGGTCGGAGCGCTCCTCGCGTCACTCGCGGGTGCCGAAGTGGCCAAGCGTATCCAGGGACGAACGAAGATGGACATTATTCTGGTACCGGCAACTGCGATTCTCGTCGGCGGGTTGACCGGCGCGTTTCTGGCTCCCGCCGTCGCAGCGCTCATGAGCGCGATCGGTGAGTTCATCAATCTCCTGACTGGTCTGTATCCACTTCCCATGGGTGCGCTGGTAGCGGTATCTATGGGCATGATTTTGACGCTCCCGATTTCAAGCGCTGCCATTGCCATCTCGCTCGGGCTCAGCGGTCTCGCAGCAGGGGCCGCGACCATAGGATGCGCGTGTCAGATGGTCGGTTTTGCTACCGCAAGTTTTCGCGAGAATCGCTACGCGGGGCTCGTATCGCAGGGGCTTGGCACATCGATGATACAGATCCCGAATATCGTGAAGAACCCGAGAATCTGGGTACCGCCCATTGTCGCCTCAGCCCTGCTTGGTCCGGTCGGGACCGTCGTCTTCGGTATGGAAAGTAACCGGATCGGTGCAGGCATGGGGACAAGCGGGCTTGTCGGTCAGTTTGCAACCATCGAGACCATGGGGACCGCCGGGATTCCCGGGATCCTCCTCCTCCATTTTGTTCTCCCGGCCGTGATTACCCTTGCAGTGAGTGAATACATGCGAAGGAAGAACTGGATCAGGTCTGGAGATATGGCACTGCATGTCCAGGGGTCCGTATCGTAAGAATATGTCTTGACAGATATTGTCGTTCGCGACAAATATTGAAATAATATGGTACAGGGAACGGACCGTGCTCAGGGAGGGCAACGGTGAAACCGGGAAAGCAGAGTGCAGCGTCAAGCTCCACCGCATTGAAGGCTTTGCGCGCTCTTGAGGTCGTCGCACAGTCGCGCGACCCCGTGAGTGTCGCCGAGGTCGCCAGGCAGCTCGGTGAGGAGAAAGTTACCGCCTACCGTATGCTCGTAACGCTCGAACAGGCGGGGTACGTCCACCGGGATGCCGAGTCCAGGCGCTACGCGATGAGCTACAAGGTAATCTCGCTGAGCCGGAACCTGCTCGCCGAAAACGAGGTGTCCAAACTCGCGCAGAAGACACTGCACAGCATCATGGAACAGACCGGTGAGACCCTGCATTATGCGGTCCTCGACGGATTCGAGGCGGTGGTTGTTCATAGAGTCAAAGGTTCCCAGCTCGTCAACGTTGACTTTCAGATCGGCGACCGTTCGCCGTTGAACTGCACTTCAATCGGGAAGGCACTTCTCGCGTACCAGAATGAAGATTTCATCGGGCAGTTCATCGAGTCGGGTCTTCAGGCGAGGACCGACAGGACAATCACCGATGCAGTCTCGCTTCGACGGGAACTTGCTCGGGTAAGGAAGGCGGGGTACGCTCTTGATGAGCGCGAGTTCGCACCCGATATGAGATGCATCGCCGTTCCGGTGTTCTCCGAGGGGGGGCGCGTGAACGGTGGGATCAGCATCTCGGGGCCGGACTCCCGTTTCACCCGCAGTTATCTTATGAAACTGAGTAAACCGATGGTCGAAGAGTCACGTGAACTCTCCCGCCGCCTCGGCGGTATTGCCTGGAACTGACCGCACGCCCCGAATTACACGTCCTGCATGCTCCTTTCGTGTGCCGCCTGCCGCGCGGGCTGCTCGAAAACCCTGGTGTGTTTCCGGAATAAATTCCTTGACAGCTTAAATACCCGGGTTCAGAATACTGTCAGAGAGCGACAAATAATGAATTAACATACAAAATATTGTATCAAGGGGGTCTGTATGAAGATGCTTATCGACAGTAGATGGGTTGATGCCGAGTCCGGGAAAACCACAGATATTGTTGAGCCTGCCGGAGGCAAGCACATTGACACAGTTCCGGAAGGTGCAGCCTCCGACATGAAAAAAGCGATACAGGCTGCGGTCATTGCAAAGCGAAGGATGCGATCGTTTCCGGCTCACGCTCGAGCCCGTGTATTGAGTGACGTGGCCGACCGAATGGAGGAGTCTTGTGAGGATCTCGCTTGCTTGCTGGCCCGGGAAAATGGAAAACCGCTGAATCAGACGCGCGAGGAGGTAAAGTGCGCTGCACGACTGTTCCGCGGTTTTGGCGAAGAAGCGAAGCGCCTGTTCGGAAGAACTTCGCCCCTCGACAACGTTCCGGGAATGGAAAGTCATTTCGCGATGACGATTCGGGAGCCGATCGGTGTCGTAGCCGCAGTTGTCCCGTTTAACTATCCGGTTGAACTGTACGCTCATAAGGTTGCGCCCGCACTTGCCGGGGGCAACGCCGTCGTCGTCAAGCCACCGAACGAATGTCCGCTCACGCTGCTGAAGGTCGCACAGATGCTCGAAGATGCAGGGCTGCCTCGCGGGGCGCACCAGATGGTCACAGGACGCGGATCTGTCGTTGGTACTGTTCTTGCCGAGAGTCGGGATGTAGATCTGATAACCCTGACTGGAAGTACGACGGCGGGGCGGGATATCTCGCGCCGTGCTGCGGAAACGCTGAAGCGTGTGTACATGGAACTCGGTGGAAACGATCCGTGCATCATATGTGAAGATGCCGACCTCGAACGAGCTGCCGCAGCGATTATCGCAGGGCGCCTCGCTCGCGGAAACGGGCAGATCTGTTGTGCGGTCAAGCGTGTGTATGTTCAGGAGTCGGTCGCCGAAAAATTCGCTGATATACTCGCGAACGAGAGTTCGAAGCTGAAGGTCGGAGACCCGCTGCGCGAGGACACCGACGTCGGGCCGCTCATTAACGAAGAGGCAGCGATAGGGGTTGAAGCGGCCATACAGGACGCAGTGAAGCGGGGCGGAACCGTCCGTGCCGGTGGAACGCGCACGGGCACATTCGTGGAACCGACGGTCGTTACCGGCGTGGTAGCTGGCTCACAGCTGCTGACCGAGGAGATCTTCGGGCCGGTCATTCCGATTGTGCCTTTTGAAACGGTCGATGAAGCGATCGAACTCGCAAACGACAGCGAGTATGGCCTGCAGGGTGCGGTGTTCACCAACAACATATCAACGGCAATGGACGTGTCTCACAGGCTAGAGGTGGGAGGGGTGGTCGTGAACTGGTCGTCAGCGGTGAGGGCGGAGAATCTCCCCTTTGGCGGACGCAAACTCAGTGGTAACAGCGTCGAGAGCATTCCCGAGACGATCCATGAAATGACGGTACCGAAATCGATAATTCTTCACGATGCACTCGCAGCATTTAACTCAAACGCAGGCGTGTAACCGGATCCGAAGACGGTGCGCGCCGGGAAACCAGTACGATACGAGTACTTGAGGAGGTAAGTATTATGCGTACGTCAAGGTTATTACTGATTGGTGCAGCACTGCTGCTGCTTGTCGGGCCAGCCGTATTCTCGCGTGGTAGTGCCGAGGAACCGGCGGTAGACGAAATCAACGTCGGTCTTCTCGCTCGGGGGATATCCGATGCGCTCATTCCGTTCACTGAACAGTTCACGGAGGAAACTGGAGTCACCGTGAACATCGAGCAGCACGCATTCGATGCGCTTCGCGATCGGATGATGCTCGAGTTCGCTGCCAACTCGGGATACTTCGACATTGTGTATTCTTCGCCGGGATTTCTTGGTGAGCTGGTAGAAGGAGGACACATCCTTGCGTTGAATGATCTTATGGCCGAGTACGGGTTTGACGAAAGCGACTTCCTGCCTGCCGGAATCGAGATCAACCGCTTCGAAGACGGGGACGAGATCTGGGGATTTCCGTATCTTGCTGATACCAGCATTCTCCTGTTTCGCGAAGATCTCTTCAACGATGCGGACGAGCGTGCTGCCTTTGAGGATACGTATGGGTATGAGCTGCCGATACCATCGGTTGACAACCCGTTTACGACACAGGAGTTTCTCGACGTGGCTACGCACTTCACGCGAGACGACATGGTTGGATTCGTGTATCCTCAGACTGGTGTTGCATACGGGAACCTGCACATTCTGCCGTGGATCTGGACCTTCGGTGGGGCGTACTACGATGAGAGTTACAACGCTACGTTGAATCAGCCTGAAGTCGTCGAAGCCGTTGAGTTTGCGCTCGCTCTCCAGGATACCCAGCCTTCAGGTGTGCTCGGCTATGACTACGGCGATCATCTGCCATGGTTCTACGATGGCAATGCGGCAATGACTATCGGGTGGTTTCACATGGGCGTGGAAGCGAACGATCCTGACCAGGCCGCAGTCGCCGGCAATGTGGGCTACGCGCCGGTACCGTATCATCCCGACAGCGGGTTGGGGCACGGTGTGGCCGTTCTCGGTGGCGGCGGTGTCGCGATTACTGCGGACTCCCCCGCACCTGAACTCGCCTTTGAGTATCTGAACTGGATGTTTGGTGACACGGACCGGGCGCTTGAATGGTACCTGAGCGGTGGCGGCGCAACACGGCCGGAAATATATGAGCACTCCAGGGTATATGACGAGTTTCCGTGGGCGCATGAATTCTTCCCGGTTGCCAACTACTCGCTTGAGAACGTCGCCCGGCAGCGTCCGACGGTGCCGAATGCGCACGAAATCTTCGAGGTAATGTCGGAAATGTGGCACAGCGTCGCATTGGGAGACATGGAACCGGCCGAGGCCGTCGAGTGGGCTCATAATCAGGTCGATGAACTACTCTCCGTCTACCGATAGGTGAAGTTCCATGAAGCGCGACCGAACGGCGGCACTTCTATACATTGGTCCTGCAATGCTCGTGCTTCTGATCGTGGCGGCGCTGCCCCTGGCGGTGGCGCTCGCCACAAGTATGACGAACTGGCACCTGCACCGGGCTGCACAGCGAGAGTTTACCGGTT
Source organism: Spirochaetaceae bacterium (assembly GCA_007128315.1). GTDB lineage: Bacteria > Spirochaetota > Spirochaetia > DSM-27196 > SKKC01 > SKKC01. The sequence continues at coordinate 29,038 of SKXQ01000008.1, forward strand.
TTGCGAATTACGTCCGGCTCTTCGGAGATCCGCGGTTCATCTACAGCCTGCGAGTGACGCTTCGTTACACCGCCGTATCGGTCGGACTATCGATGGTTGGCGGGTTCGTGCTTGCGCTCATGATGCGCCGGGAGTTCGCCGGACGAAATTACGTGAGGGCGCTGTTAACGATCCCGCTGATCATGACACCGGTGGTCTCGGCGACAATGTACCGGGTATTCTTCTTCGACGCTGATCGTGGGCTTTTCAACTGGCTCTTGCGTCTGATCGGGATATCCGGCCCCGCATGGGTGGCTTCCTGGCCACTGGCCTTCGTTGCAATCTGCATTATCCAGGTCTGGTTTATGACTCCGTTCGTCTTTCTCGTATGCGACGCTGCCATGGAAAGTCTTCCATCTGAGCCCTTCGATGCCGCGAAGATCGACGGCGCAGGGTACTTTCAGCGCATCTTCTATCTTGTCATTCCGATGATGAGAGACACGCTGATCTTCGCACTTATTTTCCGAATTACCATAGATTACCGCATGTTTGATACGATTTACGTGACAACTCGAGGCGGACCGGCACGGTACACCGAAGTCATGAGTGTGTGGGTGTACAACAGAGCTCTGCGGAGTTTCGACGTCGGGTACGCGAACGCCGGTTCGGTTGTCATGGCAGCCGTTGTTGCGGCTATCTGCCTTGGTCTTGTCCTGTACAATTACCGAAAGCGGGGTTTTTCATGATGTCGGAGATACGCGCACAGTCAGACGGTATTATTTCGCCGCGGGTACATCGGGCGATCGTTTCCGCAGGGCACGGATGCCTGGTCCTGGCGGCGCTTGTTGTAGCGTTGTTTCCTCTGTTCTGGGTTCTGCTCGCATCGTTCAAGGTTCCATCCGACGTCATGCGTCTGCCACCAGTCATTTTCTTTCAGCCGACCCTGGCGAACTATCTGCATGTGTTCGCCGACCGCTTCTGGTTCTTCTTCGAGAACAGCGTCGTGATTACCGGTGGATCGGTGGCGCTGACCATCCTTGTAGGCATTCCCGCAGCGTACGGTCTTTCGAGGTTACGCATAGGTTTCAAGAAGACCCTTATGCTTCTGATACTCTCGGTTCGATTCGCACCATATATCATTTTCGCTCTGCCGCTCTTTCTGATCATGTCCGAGCTCGGGCTGATCGGGCATCGTCCGGCACTTGTCGTCGTGTATACCATCATTAATCTTCCGGTGGTCATCTGGCTCATGCGCGCCTTCTTCGACGACATTCCGCGTGAGTTTGACGAGGCGGCGGCGCTCGACGGTGCGACCAGGTTCGTGACGTTCACACGGGTGCTTCTTCCGTGTGCGAAGCCGGGCATAGCGACGGTGACGATTCTGTCCTTCATTTTTGCCTGGAACGAGTATCTGTTCGCGCTCATTCTATCGGGACGACACTCGCAGACACTGACCGTTGGCTTGACGAGATTTCTTGGCGGTATGGAGGACGCAGTACGCTGGGGTCAGTTATCCGCGTGGTCGATCGCCGTTGTTGCTCCGGTCGTGATTCTCGCGCTGCTCGTGAACCGCCACCTGCGACGGGGTTTCACCGGCGTTTCGTGATTCAGTCACGGGCGTCGTGTTCAGCACGAACCTATGGAAACGAGACCGTGTAGTTGAGTTCGAGTTCAAGGTCGAGGATGAGTTCCCCGTCGAAAGCAGTAATATCACTACTTTCGGTTTCCAGTGCTACGACAAACGACTCCTGACCGCTGTTGAGGATGTCGACCAGCGCCGAGCTGCTCTGTGAGCCTGTGCCCAGATCGTCGTCGCTTTCAAGCTGCACGGTGAACACGAGCTCGTCGCCGCTCTGCGGGCAATCGTTTCCGGCGTCGGCTTCCGTGCGTGGTGAGGCGTAAAAACTCAACGTGATCGTCCCGCCTCCAATCGTGAATCCGCTGCTTCTTTCCACCGTGTAGTGGACGCGTGCGGCGTCGAAACGTACCGCCTGGTTCTGGACGTCCTCGGGCAGCTCGACGGTCTGCTCAGTGTAGTAGCTACCCTGGGGGATCGTGAACGGGTCGATCTCGACTCGAACCTGATCAGATACCGAGCATGCCACCGTCGTGATGAACAGGGCTGTGATGAATGCTCCCCTCAGCATCGACTTTCGAAGGTATTTGCTCATACACGCAAATATATCACCCTCAGACCCGGTTTTCCGGTTCGTGCATGGGGGTATCACCGATCCGAAGCATCTCCCGGTCAAGCTTTCCCTTCATTACTCTGACGACTTCGGCATAGGCTTCGTCGTGGTACACGTTCCTGAGCTCAAGCGGATCGGCGCGCAGATCAAACAGTTCCCACTCCGGCTGATCGGTCCCGGGATTTGCACCGTCTTCGCCACAATCGTCGTTGTACCAGTAAATCAGCTTGTAATCGTGCGTGCGAATCCCATAGTGCGCGTAGGCGTTATGAACGTCGTCCTGATTCATCCAGTAGCGATGGTAGGCGAGATCGGTCCAGTCATCCGGGACGGTCCCTTCAAGCAATGGTCGTATCGAGCGGCCCTGCATGTAGTTCGGTTGCGGGAGGCCCGCAATGTCGAGGAAGGTCTGGGCGAAATCGACGTTGCTTACCATCGCATCGCACGTGGTTTCCGGCTGAACGAGACTCGGATAGCGGACGATGAACGGCATCCTGAAGCTCTCCTCGTAGATGAATCGCTTGTCGAACCACCCGTGTTCGCCGAGATAGAACCCCTGATCGGAGGTGTAGACCACCATGGTGTTCTCGCGAAGGCCCTGTTCGTCGAGATAGTCGAGCAGCCTTCCGACATTCTCGTCGACCGAATGGACGCACTGCAGATACTTCTGCATGTATCGCTGGTATTTGAAACGCTTGAGCGCGGCCAGACTTTCAAAGGTAAAGCGTTCACCGGAGTTCCGGCAGCGCAGCGAGAAGGCTGGCAGCTCCTCCTCGGTCGGATGTGGAATGAACTTGTGTGAACCCATTCCTCCTGTATGTCCAGGCGACTCGGGCAGCTGCACCAGATCAAGGTCGTCATAGGTCATGTCGTTCGTTATGCGCATGTGTGCCTCGGCAGCTGCACGGGCACGGTTCTCGTAGGTGTCATCGTAGGTGTCCGGGGTCGGAACAGGATCGGTGTACAGCGAGCGATGTTCCGGCTTCGGGTTCCACGGTCTGTGTGGTGCCTTGTGGTGGCACATGAGAAAGAAGGGTTTCTCCGGATCGCGGCGATCGAGCCAGCTGAGGCATTTCCCGGTTGTCACATCGGTCACGTATCCGGGTGCAACTGTCTTCTCTCCCATTTCGTAGAAGACCGGATCGTGATAGATGCCCTGTCCGGGGAGTACGCTCCAGAAGTCGAAACCGCCTGGCCAGTGTCGGGGTCCCTGTCCGAGATGCCATTTTCCGACGATCGCAGTCTGGTAGCCGCCTGACCGGAGATGCTTTGCGACATTCGGCATTCGATTGTCGAGATGCGTCGACAGGGTGGTGACCCGGTTCACGTGATTGTGTGTGCCGGTGAGTATGGCCGCACGACTCGGGGTGCAGATCGAGTTCGTGACGTAGCAGTGATCAAAGCGGATGCCTTCGTTCGCTATGCGGTCGAGGTTCGGCGTCGCATTGATTCTGCTGCCATAGCACCCCATGGCCTGGCTTGCGTGATCATCAGTCATGATGAACAGGATGTTTGGTCTCGTGGTCATAACGTCTTCGTCTCCTCTCCGATGGTATGAACGATTCCCACGGAAACGTAGGAAACAGTAGCTGCGCCGACGCATTCGTTGTATATTGCGATATTGTAATTACTTGCGCCTTGCACATTCTTCTGAATGAACGGTATAGTACGCGAAACTACACTTCAGGAGGAAATGTAAGTATGCGTATTTCCGATACTATCACGAGGCGGCTGGCGACGTTAGCTCTCGTCGCAGTCGTCCTTTTCACCGGCATGACGGCATTCGCCGCTGGTCGCGCAGAAACACCTGCGACGGGTGAGCAGAATCTTGTCATTCTCATCAATTCCGACATCGTAAGTCTTGATCCTCACGGGTCAAACGACTCTCCTTCGAGCAATGTCCGCTCGCAGATCTTCGATACCCTCGTGGTATTTGATTCCGACATGAATCTCCAGCCAGGCCTCGCAACGGCGTGGGAACCGGTTGGAGACGCAACCTGGGAGTTCACCCTGCGACAGGGAGTCAGCTTCCACGACGGGACACCGTTCACCGCCGAAGCAGTTGCTGCAAGTCTCAATCGCGTGACGGATCCGGATTTCGGTTCACAGCGCTTTTTTCTCTTTCAGATGATCTCAGGCGTAGAGGTTATTGACGATTACACCGTGCAGGTTACCACCGAGTTTCCCTTCACGCCGCTTCTCGCTCACCTCGCACACGACGCGGCCGGTATCATCAGTCCTGCCGCTGTCGAGGCAGCAGGTTTCGACGAAGTAGAGCCCGTAGGAACGGGGCCGTTCGTTCTTCGAAACTGGGATCCGGGTAACGAAGTTGTGATCGAGCGTAACCCGAACTACTGGGGTCCGGCACCTACCTCGAACACAGTCACCTATCGTGTCATACCTGAAGAAAGCACTCGCCTTGCACTCGTTGAGCGCGGTGACGCCCACATCGCTGAGATTCTCCAGCCAGCGAGCATGGGTCGTGTCGAGGCTTCACAGGGTATGAACCTGCGTTTATTCGATACCTTGAGCCTCAACTACATAGGGTTCAACGTCGAGCAGGCTCCATTCGACGATCCCCGCGTTCGCCGTGCGGTTTCACAGGCGATCAACGTACAGACCATGATCGATGGCATTGTTGAAGGTGCCGGTGTTCGGGCGATCGGACCGATCAGCGAAGCTGTTGTCGGTTTTCATCCGACCCTTGAAGGTCTGAGCTACGATCCTGATGCGGCACGAGCGCTGCTCGCCGAGGCAGGTCATGCCAACGGTTTTTCGACGACGCTCTGGACCAACGATAACCCGACCCGCGTCGCAATCGCCGAGATTGTACAGAACAACCTCGCTGACGTCGGAATCGACGTAAGCATCGAGGTCCTCGAGTGGGGTGCATACCTCTCTCAGACGGCCGAAGGTCTCCATGACATGTTCATACTGGGCTGGGTAACCGTTACCGGTGATGCAGACTATGGTATGTACGCACTGCTTCACAGCTCCAACGTCGGTGCCGCCGGTAACCGTGCCTTCTTTGCAAACAGCCGGGTAGACGAGCTTCTTGACCTTGGTCGCCGCGAGACCAACCCTGAGCGACGCCTCGCACTCTACCACGAGGTGCAGGAAATCCTGGTTCAGGAAGCACCGATGTTGAACCTCTATCATCCGAAGTGGATGGTTGCGGTCGGGCGCGGGGTGGAGAACTATGATCATCACCCTGACAACACCATGCTTATTCGAAACGTGGTCGTAAACCGCTAATCAGTGTAAGCTGTCGTGTCGTTGCGGCCCTGCATACGCGGGGCCCGGCGACGCATTTCTTTAGACGTGGGGTAGCTCGTGAGTCAGGCAATTGCAGACGATGGTGTTACGATAGATCAACGCTTCCTTCCTGCAGGTCGCTGGAAGGTTCTGTTTCGCAAGCTTCTGCAGAACAAGGCAGCAATGGTTGGGGGTGTCTTCATCATCCTCCTGCTGGTCATTGCACTTTTTCCTGATCTGTTCGCCACTCACCATCCCACCCGTTTTCAGAATCCCGCGAACCGGTTTCAGCCACCCTCTGGCGAGCACTGGTTTGGTACCGATAATCTCGGGCGCGATATCTACAGCCGCGTCATACACGGGACACGCGTTACGCTTTCGGTAGCGTTTCAGTCTGTGTTCGTTGGCGCTGTGGTAGGTGTTTCGCTTGGTATTCTTGCCGGCTATTACGGGAAGTGGATTGATACCATAATCATGCGTATCATGGACGTTCTGCTGGCATTTCCCGGCATTCTTCTTGCGCTTGCAATCGTCAGCGCGCTTGGCCCGTCGCTTCGAAACGTGGTAATAGCGATATCCATTTTTTCCATTCCGACGTTCGCGCGTATTGTCAGAGGTTCCACCCTCGTTGTGCGCAACCTGGAATATATTGAAGCTATACGTGCGCTTGGTGCCCGCGACAGTAAGATAATCATTCAGCACGTACTGCCAAATGTGCTCTCGCCGATCATCGTGCAGGCGACGCTCTACATTGCAACCGCTATTCTGATAGCAAGCGGACTGTCGTTTCTCGGTCTTGGTGCTCAGCCACCCATACCCGAGTGGGGGCTTATGCTCTCGGCGGGCCGTGATTTTATCTGGAATGCCGTACACGTTTCGCTGTTCCCGGGCCTCGCGATCATGCTTGCGGTGCTTTCGTTCAATCTGCTCGGAGATGGTCTCCGGGACGCACTCGACCCGCGGCTGAAATAGGGCAGGAGATCTATCATGTCATTAGGCGTATACGTAATCCGACGACTGCTTCAGATGATCCCCGTGCTGCTTGGTGTGGTTTTTCTCGTTTTCTCCATGCTTCACATTGTGCCGGGAGACCCTGCCATGATCATGGCAGGCGAACAGGCATCGCCGGCAGCCCTTGAGCGCATGCGGGAACGACTGGGGCTGAATGACCCGCTCCCCGTGCAGTATGTCCGCTATCTTGGGAACGCCGTGCGGGGAGACCTCGGTCAGTCGGTGCGAAACAATCGGGCCGTCACCGAAGAGATCTTCGCTTCGCGATACTGGATTACGCTGCAGCTTGCTTCCATGAGTATTGTACTCGCGGTGTTCATTGGTGTGTTTGCCGGTATCATCTCGGCTGTCTGGCGGCACTCGCTCTTTGATACCATGATTATGATCGTAGCTCTGTTCGGCCTATCCATGCCCAGCTTCTGGTTGGGTATTATGCTGATCTTCTGGTTCAGCGTGCAGTTCTTCTGGTTGCCCGCTGCCGGCTGGGGAACGCTGGCGCAGTCTGTTCTTCCCGTTATTACCCTCGGGACCGCCGGGGCTGCGGTCATCGCCCGAATGACCAGATCCAGCATGCTTGAAGTTATCAATCAGGATTACATCCGGACGGCGCGAGCCAAAGGTGTCAAGGAGTCGGTCGTCATTGCCCGACACGCGCTTCGAAACGCGCTGATCCCCGTGGTAACCGTTGTCGGGCTGCAGTTCGGGTTTTTCCTCGGCGGATCAGTGCTGACCGAAACCGTTTTCGCTATTAACGGACTGGGACGGCTCATGGTCTCCGCAATCAACGCTCGCGATTTCCCCATTGTACAGGGAGCGGTGCTGGTTGCCTCCGTTTCTTTCATGGCGGTCAATCTGGTCGTGGATATTACGTACCGGTTTCTGAACAAACGAATCGAACTGAACTGAGAGTAAGGCATGGCAAAGACACGTGAACCGCTTCTTGATGTACGAAACCTGAGAACTTCCTTTTTTACTGATGATGGTGAAGTGAAGGCTGTCGATGGTGTCAGTTTCTCCGTCCAGCCAGGGGAGACGATCGGCATTGTCGGTGAATCCGGCTGCGGAAAAAGCATCACTTCTCTTTCCATCATGCGACTTCTAAGCAGTCCCGGCAGGATTGTGGATGGCGAGATCTTCTTCCGGGGCGAGAATCTCCTGAAGAAGACCGAACAGCAGATGCGAAAGCTTCGTGGGAAAGAGATCTCCATGATTTTCCAGGAACCCATGACGTCTCTGAACCCGGTCTTCACGATCGGTGAGCAGATTGCCGAAGCCCTGCGTATTCACGAAGGTCTTGATCGGCAACAGGCCATGGAGAAGGCCGCCGAGATGGTGAGGCTTGTCGGCATTCCCTCGCCGGAGAAGCGAATCAGACAGTATCCCTTTGAATTGTCCGGCGGGATGCGGCAACGTGTCATGATCGCCATAGCACTCGCGTGCAACCCTTCGCTTCTGATTGCTGACGAACCTACAACTGCGCTTGACGTAACCATACAGGCACAGATTCTCGACCTCATGAAGGGCCTTCAGCAGGATTTCGGTCTTACCATTATGCTCATTACCCACGACCTCGGTGTAGTGGCAGAGACCTGCGACAAGGTTGGCGTGATGTACGCCGGCAAGATCGTCGAGTATGCCGATGTAGAAACACTTTTCGCGGAGCCAAAGCACCCATACACGCGGGGGCTGCTCCACTCTCTGCCCTTGCTCGTTGGTGAACAGGAAGAACTCAACGTCATACCCGGTACCGTTCCGAATCCGCTTTCTGTACCGAAAGGCTGTCGCTTTGCACCGCGCTGCCCGCACGCGACCGCATTATGCAGCGCTGAGGCTCCTGACCTGGAGATCCTGGATGGCGAGAACACAGTACGGTGCTGGATGCATACTGACCGCTGGGCAGCACAGACGCAGGAGGTCGGCAGTAATGGCTGATGCAACACCAGTCCTGCAGGTGCGGAATCTCAAGCAGTATTTCCCGATTCGCGGCGGTGTGCTCGGACGCATACAGAATTACGTAAAGGCGGTAGACGACATCTCCTTTGACGTGTACGCCGGAGAGACGCTCAGCATCGTCGGGGAGTCCGGCTGTGGTAAGTCGACAACGGGGCGGTCCATCCTGCGTCTGGTGGAGCCGACCGAAGGCCGTATCCTCTTTGAGGGCCAGAATATAGCAGAGCTTTCGAAAGCGGACCTTCGACGCCGACGGAAAGATATGCAGATAATCTTTCAGGACCCCTATTCATCTTTTAATCCGCGGCAGACGATCCATCAGCTGCTGAACGAAGCCATGGCAATACAGAACGTGCTGCCGAAGAACGCCCGAAGAGCGCGTATACAGGAACTTCTGGAAATGGTGGGTCTCAAGGCCGAGCATATAGATCGCTATCCGCACGAGTTCAGCGGCGGCCAGCGGCAACGCATAGCCATTGCACGGGCGCTTTCAGTGGATCCGAAGCTTCTGATCTGCGATGAGGCAGTAAGCTCCCTGGATGTCTCCGTGCAGGCACAGGTCATTAATCTTCTGAAAAAGCTTCAACGAGAGCTCGGGCTTACCTATATTTTTATCGCCCACGATCTTGGTGTTGTGCGGCACATCTCTGATCGTGTTGTTGTCATGTATCTCGGAAAGATTGCGGAGGTCGCCGACAAACGCACGCTTTTTGAAAGACCGCAGCACCCTTACACGAAAGCGCTACTGTCCGCTATCCCCATCCCGGATCCAAAGATCAAACGGAAGAGAATTCCGCTCGTCGGCGATGTGCCATCACCGATCAATCCGCCCACGGGGTGCCCGTTTCACACGAGGTGTCCGTTCGTCATGGATCGCTGTCGGAGTGAGCTGCCGCCGCTGCACGAGCTTGACCGGAATCAGTACGTCGCGTGCCATCTGGCCGAAAGCGGACCGGTGGATTACGATCGGCTCAAGCTGAAGAATCGGACTCCCGAAGCCGAATAGAACTGTTCAAGGCTCGACTGGATGTGTTTGTCCGGCACGAGTGAAAAGCAATACCAGTCCCGCCGTGAGCACCAGAAACGCCTGCACCGCGTGAGCACTCTGTTCCGCAAGTGGAACAGCCAGACCGACGCTTCCGACAGCATTGATTCCGGCGTGAAACAGTATGCAGGGAACTACGCTTCGTGTGCGGTGGTACAGCCAGGTCATGAACGCGCTGTACCCGATGCCGGCGACAGAATAGGTGAGAAACGACGCCTGGTTATGAATGAGGCCGGTCGTGAAAAACATCGGCAGATGCCACACGGACCAGAGAGCTCCGATAGCGAAGTTTCCCACTACGAGTCCTCGCCGCTCGGTCACCGCTGGTTGCAGTACTCCGCGCCAGCCTACCTCTTCGAATCCGCCGAGTACGATTGACACGAGAAACGCGGGGACAAGCATATACAACGGTTCCACGCTGTGACCGGAAAAGAAGTCGTCAAAGATCAACCCTGCCGTACCCAGCCCGGCAATTCCGATCAGGAGAGGTACAAGCACTGCTGACGCGTAGAACCTGATCGGAACATTTGTACGGAACACGCGTCGCAGAAACTCGTGCATACTACCGCATTCCGGTGTCCATGCGACCGCCACAAAGGCGAATGCTGTCGGCGCGGTTCCTCCGAGCACCTGGATGATCAGAAAGACCGGGTCAGATGTGGTGAGCGTCCCGGTTCGGGAGCCCCAGGCAAGCAGCCACCAGAATGTCCATGTCGCTGCAAAGGTCAAACCAAGAAAGATGAAAACTCGTTTCACGATCTGCGTGCCACGACCATAAGCTCGATCTCGTCGAGCGCAATCGAGCGGCGGCCCCAGTCTCCGGCAGTTCCGCCGTAGAAGCAGTGTACCTGGAATCCTGCATGCTCGAGCAGCAGGCGAAGCTCTTCGGGAAAGAAGCCCTTTTCTACCGTCAGTACAGTTTCGCCCGAATCAAGCGGCATGGTTTCAATGTGGCTTGTTGTGACAGGGTCAAAGTGTCCCGAAGCTACGTCTGCATCGTTGTGTTCACGCACAAGTCGACAGCCGTTCAGCGCGGTCAGGAGAAACCCTGCACCTGGATAGAGCATGGAGGCTATGTTCCTGAAAATGCTCCGGTGGTAGGGTACCGGGTCGACACCCACTTCCAGCAGCGATACGGCACCTTCACACAGGCAGATCGCGTGGTCAAACTGCTGATCAAGCCTCGTCGTTTCGGCGCTGCCCCGCACAAACGAGATCTCAAGTCCTTCGGCCGCTGCATTCTCACGGGCAACGCGCAGCATGTCAGGCGACTGATCTATCCCGGTGCACTGGTACCCGCGTCTGGTTAGCTCGAGTGAATGGCGTCCGGTCCCGCAGCCTATGTCCAGAATCGACTGCCCCGGCTGCATTTTGAGCTCATCAATAAGGAAATCGACTTCCGCTACCGTGTTTTCGGTAAAGATGTTGTCGAGATACCGGGGTGCTTCATCGGCAAAAAACCGTTTCCACGCGTTGCTTTGCATTGTACAGGCCTCCTGAAAGCCGTTAGTCTACAAGCAGTAGTCTACAGGCAGTAGACGTTCGTTCATACGTCGAAAGGAGCCGTCCAATGTCAGATCTTCTCATGATTGTACTCGCGGTGTTCATTCCCCCGCTGGCTGTTTTTCTGAAAGTTGGTATTCGCGGCCATTTCTGGCTGAATATCCTCCTGACCATCTTTTTCGCCGTTCCCGGCATGATTCACGCGTTGTGGATCGTCATGACCAAGCGGTAAGCCCCGACATTAACGCACGCCCTCGCGGTCCCGCGCGACCACCCGCGCCATGCTCAGATCGAAAGCGAGCAGGAACGCGCCCTGCAGGACCATCGACTGTCCCCAGCCGCGCAGGCGGTTTGCTGAGATGTCGGCTGCGGGTAGTCCGTAGCCGCGCATCCCCCGGTCCCACATCCACCCGCCGACTGCCATGTAGGCGAAGTTCAGCCCCGCGTTAAACAGCAGCACCTTCTCGAGGCCGTGCGACTCCTCCCGGTACGCCTCGATATCCATGTCGGCAGATACGCCGCCTGACCGCGACAGATCGTAGAGGCTCCACCCGGCGAGGCCCAGATTAACCGTGTTCCACATAGCGTTCATTTCCCAGAAGCCGCGCGCTGCCGGGTCCTCGGCAACGAGCATGCCGATAATGCCTGTGGCGATGTTCGCCACAGCCCAGCCCCCGAGCACCGTCATGCCGGTACGGACTATGCGGTCGCGATTGCCGGGAGGGCTTGCTCCATAACCCGAGGATCGGCCTGCCGAGACGGTGTCAGCCGCGAGCGGGGCTACCGTGCCGACTGCGAGCAGGAGACACGCCAACAGCCCCGCAGATAATCGTGTGTTCTTCATTCTCTAAATGTACTGTGTCGTTGATCTACATGCGCTGTTCGTTGGGGAAAAATACGGGTATTTCGCTCAGTATCGTGGAGAGTGTTTCCGGGCGCGCATCGTGATCCTGGGGCCACGGAAAGGTGGCGCGAAGTTTCACGAACCAACCGAGATGTTCGGTTACGACAAGCAACGAGAACAGTGGACGGTTCTCGCCCTGATACATATCCCGGAACGAATATATGCTCTGCCAGACACCACCGTTGAAGTCTTCGTGCGCGACATGGATGCCCGGGCGGCTCTCCTGAACCGCACGCGAGGAAGTCACTCCATGAGTGCGCACGTCCTCGGTCGCGGGATAGACGTAGACGGTGAGCTGAACAGAATACGGTTTGATGCTCGCGTATGAGACGCTGACATCGTGGCCATCATCATCATACTGAACGGCCCGGGTTCGGCTGTATGATCCTGAGTGGAGTGGAAACGCAGCGGCGGATACCTCGTGTACGAGTACGGCATCTGGAGCCATGAAAAAAGAATCGGGGATTGGGGTTGCCGAAAGAGAAGGAGGCGCGACCAGCAGGAGAGCGGCAGCGACCACCGCCTGGTGCATACGATGATGGTGTTTCATGTCAGTCCTGTCCTTTTGGGGAACCCTATAAGCTGTGAGAGAGCCCGGCAAGTCATGAACAGGCTGCGGGCGGTACTTTTTGATCACGAAGTCATACCGCAGAAATAGTGCTATCCTCTCCGAGTGACTTCCGACACCCGCACATACAAACTGATAATCGCCTATCATGGCGCGCGCTTTCGCGGCTGGCAGAAAGGTAACGGCCGCACCGTGCAGTCGACCCTGCTCGCCGTCATTCAAAAGGCCCTGCCGGATGCCTCTGGAGGCACGATCCCCGAGGACGTGCCCGTCAGGCTTGATGGTGCAGGGCGCACCGACGCAGGCGTGCACGCCGAGGGTCAGGTGGCGAGTCTCGTGCTCCCGGCTGCCGTGGACGCTGAGGCGCTGTTTACGCAGATAAACCGGCACCTTCCCGCCGACCTCGCCGTCTGTTCTCTGGAACAGTGTGATGATCGGTTCCACGCGCGGTACCGGGCCACCGCCAGGACCTACCGCTACACCGTGCTCGACGGGCCGGTTGGTGACCCCTTTCTGCAGGACCGCTGCTGGCGTTATGACGGGGTGCTTGATGTAGAGCGAATGCGGGAGGCCGCTGACGTGTTCATTGGCCGCCACGATTTTTCGGCCTTCACCGCAGACCGCCCGAAGCCGGACAAGGAGCGTACCGTACACGCGATAACTATCGCGCGCCGGGGTGGCGGGGACATCGACCGGATCGGTGGTGGGCACCGCGGTAGAAGCCGCTCCGACGATTACGGGAAACGCGCCGGCTCGGCGGGGGGAGACCGCCCGTCACCCATTACAATACACGTTCGGGGAAGCGCCTTTCTCTGGCGCCAGGTCAGAATCATGGTCGGCGGGCTTGTCGAAGCAGGTGCCGCCCGCCTGGGGACGGAGGATCTCACGCGCACGCTCGCCTCCCGCGACCGATCGCTCGGCCCGGCGCCAGCGCCTGCCTGCGGGCTGACGCTCGAGTCCGTGGAGTTTGGAGAGGAGTAATGCAATGACCTCACACGATGTTGTAATTGTAACCGGCGCGAACTCAGGCATAGGAAAGGCAACGGCGCACGCCCTCGCGGCGACCGGAGCGCGCGTTGTGCTTGCGTGTCGTTCGATCGCGCGCGGGCAGGCGGCGCTTGAAGAGATCTTGAGTGCCACCGGATCGGAACGCGTCGAGCTTATGCAGCTTGATCTCTCGTCGTTCGCGTCGGTGCGTTCCTTCGCCCGTGATTTCCTGTCCCGCTACGACCGCCTGAGCTGTCTGATAAACAACGCCGGGGTTATCCTGCGGGAGAGACAACTCAGCGAGGACGGGTACGAAATGCAGTTCGCGGTGAACCACCTCGGACATTTCCTGCTGACCCGCGAGCTGCTGCCGCTGCTCGAAGCGAGTGCTCCCTCCCGGGTCATAAGCGTCTCGTCCGGTGCGCACAAGATAGGCCGTGTGGATTTCGACGACATGAACCTCGAGCGGCGTTACACGATTTTCGGCGCATACGCGCGGTCCAAGCTCGCCAACATTCTCTTTACGCGCGAACTCGCGCGCCGAACTGCCGGGAGTGGCGTTACTGCGAACTGCCTGCACCCCGGAGGCGTGGGCACCAACATGGGCGTCGACCGCGACACCCAGGCGGGCAGCCGTATTATGCGCGCCCTGTCCCTGGTCATGGCGACGCCGGAAAAAGGCGCAGAGACCTCGATCTATCTGGCACGCGCGCCAGAGGTCGCCACCGTCAGCGGCGAGTATTTCGTGAAGAAACGCCCGCGCAAGCCCGCCTCCCGGGCGCTCGACGATACGTGCGCGAGGCTACTGTGGGACTGGAGTGAGCGCGCAGTCGACTCTGCCGTACCCGATGCACATTAAGGAACCAGCAGCAAGCGATTCGGCACAGCCGCCAATTTGTGTTATACCGGTGGTATGTCACAGACAGTCACGTGGGGTGTTATTGGCGCAGGAGACGTGTGCGAGCGCAAGAGCGGGCCACCGCTGTACGAGCTTCCGGGGTCGGAGCTTGTCGCTGTCTACCGGCGAAACCAGGTAAAAGCGGCGGATTTCGTCCGCAGACACGGACATGGCCGGGTAGCGGCCACGCTCGACGATCTTCTGGCCGATGAATCGATCAATGCCGTGTACGTGGCATCCCCCCACGCGCTCCACGCCGAGCATGCCATAGCCGCGCTCGAGGCGGGTAAGCACGTGCTTGTGGAGAAACCCATGGCACTCTCGGTGGCCGAGTGCGATCGCATGATAGCCGCCGCCAGGAACGCGCGGGTGTCTTCGCAGGCGGCGGAAGCAACCTCGAACCCGGCCTCCGTCCCCGCTCCAAGTCTCGCGGTCGCCTACTACCGCCGAGGCTACCCCTCGGTACAGCGCCTGCGCGCGCTCATCGAAGACGGTGCGATCGGCACGGCCCGCCGCATGTCGGTAAACGCCGAGTTTCCGACGAGTCACCGCATTGACCTTGTCCACTACCTGCTCGGCCCGGTCGCCGGTGTCCGCCGCATCGCGAAGGACGCAACAGACGGCTACCGCTTCGAACAGATGATGCCGCTCATCCACCTGGAAACAGAATCCGGCGTTGAGGTCAGAATGGCAGAGCAATGGGTGGAGACCGGCGCGCCCGAGTCGATCTGGATCGAGGGGGATGATGGAACCCTGCACCTCGAGGACCTCAAAGGAGGCAGGCTCACGATACTCCACGGCAGCGATCACACACACGAGCAATGCGGCACGCTTCCCTGGACGCACTGGGGCCTGATCGAAAACGTCATTGCACACGTCCACAGCGGCGACGCGCTGCTCTGCGATGGCGGTGCAGGGCGCGAGTCGACCGTAATTCTGGAACGAATCGACAAGGCTTCGACAGCGTGACGCCAGTGTAGATTATTTCGTGAATAATTCGGTATTATTTCAATCGAGAGCACCGTTCTCAGTGTATGTGTATGCAGGAGGTGCTTTCGTATGGAGCAGGCTATGGAGCTTTCGCCGCAGGCGCTTGAACAGATAGGCTTGTACGTCCGGGGAAATCTCGGAACGTGGTTCAGAGAGGCAAATCTCGAGCGCGAAATGGATCTTCGCGACCGTACCCTTCGGGTCGAAGAAGAGCTGAAGACACAACGGGAACTCA
>SKXQ01000128.1 GCA_007128315.1 Spirochaetaceae bacterium
CTCTCAGGGTCATGGTCAAGAACCGGCCAACCGATTCACAGGCGCTGCTACGCTGTCATGGGGTTGGCGACCGAAAGCTCGAGGCCTACGGCGAAGTATTCCTGCGTACGATCCGGAACTACCTGACGACCGGGCAGTGCGAATAACGCGATCGATGGTCCTGTAGATCGTTTACGCTTTGTACAGACCTTCAATCTGCTCTCTGGCCTGTTCTACGACCTGCTGGTACTGATCGGTCAGCTGCGTCATATGATGCTGCAGGGTCTTTGAAAACTCAGGGTCCTGGGAAGGATCAAGGCGAATCTGCTGTCCGGTCTGTCGTGCGAGCTCCTGCTCTTTCTGGCGGATCTTCCCTTCAAACTGCTGCCGTAGCTGGTCTACCAGCTGTTTCCGGTCCCGGATGTACTGCTGAAGAATGCCCGTGATCTGATCGAATACTGCCGGCAGGTGCCTGCTGTCATCGAGAACCGCTTCGAATGCCGGTTGCAGTGCCTGTATGCGAGTCAGGTGGTTTTCGTCGCCTGGCAGCGTGAGGTTGCCGAGTAATGCGTCGAAGAGGCCCCTGCGGATCTGAGGTCGATGCTCCCGGTCAAAGTCCTTCAGTCGCTTTTTGAGGTTGATAGTCGGGTCGTCGAAGTACTCACTCAGAAGCTTCCGGCCTTTCTGCTTGTTATCGTGAGCGGTCAACGACGCCTTGTCGCTTTTAACGTCTGCGGTACGTTCCAGTGCAAGTTCAAGTGCGCTCTTAATTTCTGCCATAGTCATTTGTCCTCAAGGAAGTGATAGTTAAAAATACACCGACTGTCGGGACCTATCAAGACGGCGGCGGTATCGCAATGAGTGCATCCACCGGCATGTCCCGATCCTGAACCGGAAGCTCATCATACACCTGAAGTTCAAGACATACACCGACCGCACGACTTCCCGGGGGGCGACCAGACAGAAACCGATCGTAGTACCCACCTCCACGACCGAGTCTGAGCCCGGAGCGGGTAAACGCGAGTCCCGGCACAATGATCAGTGATGTCTCGGAGGGACTCCTCCGGGGAGCCGATGCAGGAGGCTGGAGGATTCCGAACACGCCGTGTTCGAGTTGCCGGTGCCCGGTGATGGCATGAAAACTCATGATGCGGTCCTGGACGCGGGGGAGGGCGACTGGTATGTTCTGCTTCCAGAGCCATTCAAGTACCGGCCAGGTGCTGAGTTCAGACGGCATGGATGCAAACGCAAAAACCGTGCCTTCCGCTTCGAGAAGTTCCGGCTTCAGTCGGTCCAGCAGGGCTCCTCCGGCGATGGTATAAAGTTCCTCGGGCTGAGCCTTCAGACGCTCTTCGACCGAGGCGCGAATTCGCGCCTTCCCGGCTCTGATCCTGTCCTGCTCAGGCATTCGCGGTATCTGCTGTCTTCTTCCGGGGCGGAGCGGGTTTCTGCGGTTCGCTTCCGAGTGACATGATCTTGTACCCGACGATACCGATGTAGATTATCAGGAGAAGCCAGAAAAGATAGCGCGTCGTGATAGAACCCTGGAGGGTACTCCCCAGGGTGAGCGCGTGAAAAAACGCGGTCGGAAATACAAGATACGCGAGGAGGTGAATTCGCTTCCAGGTCTGATACCTGAACTGAAGCGGCTTGAACCACCAGGAGGCAACGACGGCAAGAATGAGCATGAACAGCGCCACGATACCGAGGAGTTTGCCGGTATTAAATACGATACGCCCCGCGTCGTACACGTCGAAACCGAGCATAAACAGACCGTGCGAGAGCATGAGAATAAACCCGACCTTGCCGAGCGACCGGTGGTTTTTCAGGAGCGTGCCGCGAGGGGCAACATACTTCTCGACCACCGGGAGTTTTGCCCCGATTACGAACTGATAGAACATCAGCACAAACCCGATGAGGGCAGCAGCCCGCGCGGGGTAATAGAAGGCGAGTATTGCGGGAAACGATCCGGAACCGATATCCCGTCCGAGCTGCAGGCTGAGCTCAAACAAGGGGATCACAGGGATTGCTATGGCAATTGCAATGAGTGCTTTCTTGTTCATGAGAATGCGAGATTATCATGGAGCGCGCGTATCATCAAGTTTTGTCGCTCCAGGACCGTTTGCTTCAAACGCGTATCGAAGGTACCCTTGTTTCGGAGGATATTCACATTATGGAATACAAACGACTGGGTTCGTCAGGATTGAAGTTGAGTGAGCTTTCATTCGGCTCGTGGGTTACGTTTTCGACACAGCTTGATGTTGAGCAGGGTAAAGCCTGCATGCACGCTGCCTACGACGCCGGGGTCAACTTCTTCGATAACGCCGAAGCATACGCCAAGGGAGAATCCGAGCGCATCATGGGGCGCATACTCGCGGACTCCGGCTGGCGACGGGACTCGTATATCGTCTCGAGCAAGGTATTCGGTGGAGCAATAGAAAATCCCGGGCCGACACAGCGGGGGTTGAGCCGTAAGCACGTCTACGATGCCTGTCATCAGGCCATGGAGCGCCTTCGTGTCGACTACCTTGATCTGTACTTCTGCCACAGGCCCGATCCGGAAGTCCCGATCGAAGAGACGGTGTTTGCCATGACCGAACTCATACGTCAGGGCAAGGTGCTGTACTGGGGTACGTCCGAGTGGAGCGCACAGGAGCTCATGCAGGCGTACAGCGTGGCCCGACAGTACAACATGATTCCACCGACCATGGAGCAGCCACAGTACAACATGCTGCACCGGGAACGTTTTGAAAAAGAGTACGAGCGCCTGTACTCCGAAATCGGTCTCGGTACCACGATCTGGTCGCCGCTCGGAAGTGGCCTGTTGACGGGTAAGTACAACGACGGAATCCCTGAGGGCTCCCGTGCAACTCTCCCCGGCTACGAGTGGCTCCGGAAGATGATGGAGGAACGGCTCGGCGGTCCGGCAAAAAATACATTGCAGAAGCTCGGTGACCTCGCAAAGGAACTCGACATGACTCAGGCGACGCTCGCCCTCGCGTGGTGTCTGAAGAATCCCAACGTCAGCACTGTCATTACCGGCGCTTCGAAGGTCGGGCAGGTTACCGAAAACATGAAAGCGGTCGACGCAAAAGCGAAACTGACACCTGAGGTCATGGAGCGAATCGAGGAAATTCTCGATAACAAGCCCTGATCAGGAAGCGCCGGGAAACACCGCCCCGTAGACGCGCCGTCGCAGTGCGCTGCGTCGTTCAACACGGCACCGCCTCGCGAGCAGAAGTATGCGCGTGCACGAGGCGGGACCGGGGGGCTTTCCCCCGTATACGAGCAGCCGGGCATCGCTGACGGTCCGTCTCATGCACGCGCCGTGCGCGGGCAGGAGGGCCGCGACCGCAGCTCCCCACGCGGCGTACCCGCTTCGCGCCGGTGTGGCCACTCCCAGCCGGGCGCTCGCGCGTATGAGCTCTCCGAGGCACCAGTCGGCGTAGGCCGCCTGAGGCAGTCTGCGAGCCCGCAGACGCCGTCGTGCATCGATCAGGGCAAGGACCGCCAGGGCGAAGCCTGATAACAGCCCGGTCAGAGCCAGGACCGTACCGAACCGGCGAAGAATCTGCCTGTCCGGTGTATCCACGGCCGGAGCGGGGGAAGGTCGAGGTTCTGGTGAGGTTTCAGCCGCCGCCCCGTTTCCTTGTTCATCAAGCGTGTCGGAGGTTTCTATGCCGAGCTCTGCGAGCTGCCGTTCGGTAAGTCCGTCAGGCTCGCCTGTCGAACCCGAGGCCCAATCGGAAAAGCTTCCCGCTCGCATCGGGGGGGTCGGCTCTACGATAGTCCAGCCACGGTTCGGGATCCAGATTTCCGGCCACGCGTGTGCACTGAGCCCGGAGACGCGTCGGCGTACCGTTGCGCGTTCGCCGGGCTGTTCATCATCGTGTTCAGGCATGGGTACGAGAAACCCCGTTACATAGCGGGTCGGGATGCCAAGCAGTCGCGCAAGGACGACAAAGCTTGTGGCAAAATGGACGCAGTACCCTTCTCGCGTATCAAAGAGGAAACTCTCGACAAAGTCCGGACCGTAGGCCGACGGATTGGTCTCGAGGGTGTATCGGTATCCCCGGGAAAGAAACTCGAGAATCAGATCTACCGAACGCCCGGCATCGGATCCGGCTTCCTCTGCGATGTCCGTTGCGCGCTCGCGGACCGCAGAAGGGAGATCGGCGGGGAGTTGCAGATAGGCTCCGGTGTTCCGCATGGAGAGCGCGGCCTCCCTGAGACCCTCGTGCAGGACTATCGTCTCGCCGCGTGGTGGAGGGACCCGGAAGCGGAAGCCGGTGTCCCGCTGACCGGCCATTACGAGCCGTTCGCGTCGATCTGGAAAGGCGACATGCCGGGTCATGAGGGTGTGGGGGACGGCTTCAAAGAGCTCGGTAAGAAACGTGATCCGTACGAGATTACCGCGGGGCGGGAAGTCACGGGTAATGCCCCGTTCCGGTGCCAGGCCTGCCTGTTCCATCCGGGGGCTCCGTTCCCAGCTGTTTCCCGTATAGACGTCAAAAACACCGGTCCGAAGATACAGAAGTTCGCCCGCGCGACCCTCGATCTCCAGGATCTGCCGTTCGGAAAGGGCCGCACGACCAGCCAGATTTCTCGTGTCGAACTGGGTGTTGAACATGCCGAAACCCAGGTCAAGTCCAAGCCGGGGGAAGCGGCGGATCAGCGTGCTGCGCAGCCAGGGAGATACGACGCCGTCGATAAGGGCATTCCCTCCTGGCTCCTCCACAGGAAGCCAGGGCAGGGCAAAGGCTGCCGCGAGAAGGACGGCGAGAGCCTGACGACCAGCCCGGCCGTGACGCGGCTGGTAGAGCAGCACGGTCAGAAAGGCGGCAGGAATTCCCGCAAGGAGCAGCACGAGTTCTGAGCGTGCGATTCCGGTCATGAGCAGCGCGAGCAGTCCTGTTGCCGCCAGAGCGGAAGAAACGCCACTGCGGTAGATCGAGGTCGCGATTGCCGCCGAGACGACGGCAACGGTCATGACAAAGATGCGGGAAATGGCTATGGAAGACTGCAGGTCCCCCTGCGTGCGGAACCACAGGGCGTAGAGCTCTTGCGGAACTATGAGGATGCGTACAAGCACCGTCACCACGCCACCGGCGAGCAGAAGCGTGACAGCGCAGCGGAGCGTGGTGCGGGACCATGCCTGTGCCGCACGTGACTCCCGCCGGGACAGCAGCAGGATGCACAGCAGATACGGGATGGCGACACGCAGGCTTTCCTGCGCTCCCATGAGGATGGCGGTGGCCGTTGCGGGACCGAGGATGATTGCGAGCGTCGCGACGGTCATCATACGATGAGTACCCTCCCGCCGCCGTGAGTCGTTGACGATGATCGGGCTATCTGCTCGACCGAGTCCACCTGTGCGCGTGACCAGGCCTTCGTGACCGCGAGTATGGTCCATGGTCGTTGCGGGTCGGTCGATTCGCCGGCGCGTATCAGCTCCATGTCGGGCATCTGTGTCAGAACAACGACATGAGCCGTGCGGCCGGGTGCCGCGTGAAGCAGCTCACGGATCCGGGGAAGCGGACGCGAGGCATCTGAGAACCGGATGGTTCTGCTCATGAGATGCAGTTCCCCGGTGGTTCTTATCGCGGATGATTCAACCCGAAAGTCCCGGTTGTGTACTGTTGTGCACCAGAACGGGATTGTCTCCGCCTCCAGATCCTTGATTATGCCGAGCAGTGTTTCGACGAGCAGGTCCTCGCTGGAAAGCACCCGTTCCCGGTCGGCCCAGCCCCTTCGATCATCCAGAAACACCGCGAGTTCCGGATCCGCGCTTGACTCATAGTCACGGATATAGGGAATGCCGGTTGACGCGAATCGGCGCCAGGCAATGTGGCGGGCGGGCATCCCGTCCCTGTACTCAAAAAGGCCGCGCAGCATGGCAAAGTCCGGACTTCCGCCAGCGGTTGTGGCCAGTGTGCCTCCGGTCATGGACGCGCCCCTGATTTCGGGTATCCGTGTGTCTGCCCGTGGCAGGACAACCACCGTCTGGTCTGCGACCTGAATCGTCATGGTCGCCCAGCCGAGCGCATCGGTAACGGTGAACGGCCCTCGTGAAACCACGTACTGTCCGCGGTGCGGAAGTTTGATGGTACGGTCTATGCGTTTCATACCCGATGCACGCACGGTCCCCTGAAATACTTCATCTGCGAGAACCGTCCGGGGGTCGTCGCCGGTGTCCTGCGGACCGGTGACACGAACCTGAAGCTCCCAGCCGGACAGGCGGAGCGGCGCATCGTTGCGCACCTGAAGCCCGATGGACACGGTTTCTCCCCGGGTTACCTGTGGTCTGATTGCATCGGGTTGAACGGATATCGATCGCGCGTACACGATCAGGATAATCAGATTAAAGATGCCCGAAATGAGGACAAGCGCGGCAGCGTAGGGGAACGGACCGCCGAGATACGCGGCGGCAAGATACAGTATCGAGGCTGCGAACAGATAGATCAGTATGCTTCGTGCGTGAAGCCGAAGTCGCATGTTCAGTCCGAGAGTCTGCTTGGAACCGGCAGGTTATCCAGAATGGAACGCGCTGCCTCGTGCGGGGTCAGCCCGCGGAGTCGGGCCTGCTCCGAGAGCACGATCTTGTGGGGAACGACAAAGGTGAGCGCCTCCTGTACGTCTTCAGGAACGACGTAGTCCCGTGAATCGAGGCGGGCGTAGCCCTGAGCGGCGCGCATCAGATGCATACTTCCCCGCGGGCTCAGGCCAAGCCTCAACGACTCGTTCGTACGTGTCAGCGCCGCAAAACGGGCAATGTATTCTTCCACGCGACGGTCCATGCGGGTGCTGTGCACCGCTCTCCGTGCGTCGCGAAGTTCGTCCACGTTCATGACGGGCTTGAGGGACCCCAACGGGTCGGCGTGACGGAAGCGGCTGAGAATCGCTGCTTCGTCAGCAACCGAGGGGTAGCCGGGGTGTAAGCCGACGCCGAAACGGTCGAGTTGTCCTTCCGGAAGAAGAAACGTACCAGTGAACTGTATGGGGTTCTGTGTCGCCATCACGAAAAATGGATCGGGGAGCTGTCGCGTTACGCCGTCTACGGTGACCGAACCTTCCTGCATCGCCTCAAGCAGCGCGCTCTGGGTGCGGGCGCTCGCACGGTTGATCTCATCTGCGAGAATGAACTGATGCATAACCGAGCCTGCACGGAAGGAGAACTCGCGCGTGTCCGGGCTCCAGATGTTCATGCCGGTGATGTCCCCGGGCAGGAGATCCGGTGTGAACTGTATACGGCCGAAGTCCAGACCGGACGCGCGGGCGAAGGCTCGTGCCAGCGTCGTCTTGCCTACCCCGGGTATGTCTTCCACGAGCACGTGCAGGCCGCCGATAAAAGCGACGACCAGCGCCCGGATCTCTGCTGCGTTGCCGACAATTACCGTCTGTATCGCTTTTTCCAGAGCTGCTGCGTTCATTACTCCACAGAATACCAGTCAACGGGCTCGTCGGACAGACTCACGTAAATATTTTTTTTCCGGGAGAACTCCGACAGAGCGTGTTTGTGTACTTCACGGCCGTATCCGCTCTTGCCATAGCCTCCGAAGGGCGACCCGCTGGGAACGAGGTTGTACTCGTTGACCCAGACTGTCCCGGTTCTGATCCTTCGGGCAACACGTATGCCACGGGCCCCGTCACGGGTCCAGACGCCACCGGCGAGACCGTAGGCACTGTTGTTTGCGATTTCGACGGCATGCTCCTCGTCCCGGAACGGAATTACACAGAGCACCGGGCCAAAGATCTCCTCCTGCGCGATAACGGAGTCCGGATCGACGTCGGCGAAGAGTGTAGGTTCCACGTAGTAACCGTCGTCGAGCTTCCCGCCGGTGAGTCGACGCCCTCCGCAGATCAGGCGGGCTCCTGACTCAACACCCTTCTGTATGTACGACTCGACCCGGTCCCACTGCTCCCTGCTGATCAGCGGTCCGAGCCTGCTGGCCTCATCAAGCGGATCGCCCGGTCGGATCGTGCGAAAACGGGCTGCAAGCTTCTGGATCACCGTCTCGTACACCTCCTCATGAATCAACAGTCGGCTTCCTGCGTTACACATCTGTCCGCTTGCGAAGAGAATGCTCAGCGGGGCGGTGGCGATTGCCTTGTCCATGGGGGCGTCGGGAAAGATGATATTTGCGCTTTTTCCCCCGAGCTCGAGCAGGCAGGGGACGACCCGCTCGGCGGCCGCAGCCGCGACACGACGACCGGTTTCCGGCGAGCCGGTAAAACTCAGAATGTCGACTCCTTCGTGGCTGCAGAGTGCTGCACCGACCTTCCCGTCGCCGGTGACAACGTTGATCACCCCGGGCGGCAAAACCTGATCCGCGATACAGGCAAGCTCGATAATCGACATGGGCGCAAGCTCGGCGGGTTTGATTACGCAGGTGTTTCCGGCGGCAAGGGCCGGTGCGAGCTTCCAGCCCGCGATCAGTAAGGGAAAATTCCAGGGGACGATGAGCCCGGCAACGCCGTAGGGCTCGTGCTCTATCATGCTGTACCCGTCTGCATCGTGTTGCACAAGCTCGTCTTCGTGCACGCGCAAGGCAGACGCGAAGTACCGGAACTGATCGACAGTGGCGGAGACGTCCTCTCTGGTTTCGACTATGGGACGGCCGGTGTCGCGTGCCTCGATGCGCGCGAGACGCTCGCTTTCTGAAGCAATGGCATCGGCAAGCGCAAAGAGAACGTCGGAGCGATCTCTGCGCGATCGGCCGGACCAGATCCTGCAGGCGTCACTCGCCGCGGTGACCGCCCGGTCCACCACCGAGACGTCGGCATCGTAGACTTCAGCAATGAGGCTTCCGTCTGCGGGGGCGTAGACGGGGCGTACGGTGTCCGGTGGAATGGTGCCTGCGGAGCGGTGAGTGAACTCACCGGCAATGTATGAAGAATAGATACGCTGATCGTGATTCATGAGTTTCATAGGCGGCTCCGGGGAAAGTGTACAAAAAAACCGGGTGCCTGTCGCCGACTGCAAGGCAGCGCAACAGGCACCCGGTCGCATCGTGTGATGCGTTGTGTATCAGATATCAGTCGATAAGACCCGCTGATACGAGGAAGTCACGGGCAATGTCCTCGGGTTCTTCGCCCTCGTCAAAGCGACCGTTGAGTTCCGCCATGGTTGCGTCATCCAAAGCTCCACCGAGAATGTTCAGCGTCTCGAGTACCTCGGGGTGTCGTTCAATCAGGTCCATACGAACCACGAATGAACCGGAGTAGTCGGGGAACCATTCGAGGTTGTCCTCGAGCATCACGAGGTCAAGCGTCTGAATGCGGGGGTCAGTGGAGAACGCAGCGATTGCATCCACTTCACCCTGGTCAATAGCCGTGTACATGAGTGCATACTGCATAGTCACGAGTCTGTCGAACTCGATTCCATAGTGGTCGCTCCAACCCGGGTAGGCGTCGGGACGGATATCGAAGTTATCGTCACCAGCTGCAACCCAGTCGCCGGCAATAGATGCCAGATCGCTTGCCGTCGTCAGATCGTACGCTTCCGCGTCGGCGCGGCGCACGGCCCACACGTAGGTGTTGTTGAATCCCAGCGGCTCGCTCCAGGTAAAGCCAAACTCGTCCTCGAATCCCTCGCGCACACGGCGGAAGGTCTCCTCTGAGGACAGATTCGGACCCTCATAGCGGAGGATGCCGGTCAGCTGTGTACCGGTCCAGGTCGGATACACATCGATTTCGTTCTGTGTCATTGCCTGATGCAGAACGCTTGAACCGGTGAACTCGGTGTTGATGGTCGCGTTCAGATCGGTGGTTTCGTCCAGCAGAATGCGGGCAATATGCCCGAGCACGATGGGCTCGTTGAAGTTCTGCGCAGCCACCCGCACAGTCCCTTCTTCAGGGCGCCCCGCGGCAAACCCCATGCCCGATGCGAGCATAAGAACGATAAGAATGGAAAGTAGTCGTTTCATAGAAAGCCTCCTCTTGATACGACAGTGTCTTGGTGTGTTCTATTCGCTGGCGTCCGTCTGCCGGACATCAGCGATCTGTTTTACGTTTCTCCGTCCGGCGGTTCCTTCTCACTCGGGTCATCGTCGGTATCTGCTGAGAGGTCAACCCCTTCGATACGACGGGCCTTTCTTGCAAGCCGGTGTGCACGGCGCTGTGGTTCAAGATACGAGGCAAGTGCTTTCAGACCTCCGTCTGCAAAGAGCGCCAGCAGTGTGGCAGGAACCGCACCCGCAACGATCACTTCGTTTCTGATACTCGCAAGTCCCGAGAAGATCAGCTGCCCCAGGCCGCCCCCGCCTATGGCGGCAGCGAGCGCCGCAGTGCCGATAATCCACACCGACGCAACGCGTATTCCTCCGATGATCACCGGGGTCGCCAGCGGCATCTCGACCTTGAACAGGATCTGCATGTCGGTCATGCCCATACCACGGGCAGCCTGTATGACGCTCTTTTCCACGTTCCTGATTCCCAGATACGTGTTCTGAAGAACAGGAAGCATGGCGTACAGGAAAAGCGCGGTAATGGCGTTCTTGTTTCCGATTCCGAGAATGAATATCAGAAAACCCAGAAGCGCCAGACTGGGAATGGTCTGAAACACATTTGCTGCGGCAATGACGTAGGGAGCAATTTTTTCCTTCCGGGTGATGTAGATACCGAGCGGAATGCAGAACACGAGGGTCAGGAGCAGCGCAGTCCCGGAAATCTGTATGTGCTGAATCGTCGCGTTAATGATGCGTGGGTACTGCCTGGAAACGTAGGTCCACAAGAGTTCGAAAAATCCTGGCCTGTTCATGCACTCTCCTTCTGGTGTCTACCGCGCGTCAGCCGGGCGATCGTCATGCGCGCGAAGCCCGCATCGGTGACGATTCCCCGCAAACGCCCGCTCGCGTCAACGACCGGGATGGGCTCGCTTGAGGCCGCCAGCAGTGTCGCTGCCTCCCTGATTCGAGCGTCTTCGATACGCAGTTTTCGTTTCGTTCGATAGGTCGATGCGATAGGTTTCCCGTAGCGCTCGGCGTTTTTGATGTCATTGAGCCAGACCATGCCCTTCCAGAGTCCGTCTTCGCCGACGACCTGCGCGGTTTCCCGTCCGACTCGCTCCATGCGCTCGAGGGCCTTTTCCGGTCCGCTTGAAGCTTTGAGGATCAGCGGTGCGTCTTCGACGAGCGCGTCTATACCGGCCTCCGGGGTAATCTGGGCGAGTCTGTCCTCGCCGATGAAACTCTCGACGAAGGCGTTTGCCGGGTTCTGCTGAAGGTCTTCCGGCGAGCCGATCTGCTCGACACGCCCGTCGCGCATGAGCACGATCTGGTCGCCAAGCTTCAGCGCTTCGTCAATATCGTGTGTTACAAAAATGATGGTTCGCTGCAGCGTGTTCTGAATCTCTTTGAGCTCACCCTGCAGGCGGTCGCGGGTAATGGGATCCAGCGCCCCGAAGGGCTCATCCATGAGCACAACCTCCGGCTCGGCGGCGAGGGCGCGAAGCACACCAATGCGCTGACGCTGTCCGCCTGACATCTGTGCGGGCAGTCGATAGCGGTAGAGCTTCGGATCCAGACCCGCCATGTGCAGCAGCTCCTCAACCCGTGCTTTCACGCGTTCCTTTTTCCACCGCAGCAGATTGGGAACGGTGGCGATGTTTTCGGTAACTGTCAGGTGTGGCATAAGGCCAGTGTCCTGAATGACGTAGCCAATGTTGCGTCTGAGATCCACCGGATTCATCTTGAGGATGTTCTGTCCGCCCATGCGTATGACGCCACGGGACGGTTCCTCGAGCCGGTTTACCATCTTCAGGGTAGTGGTCTTTCCGCATCCGCTTGGACCTATGAGCACGACTATTTTACCCTTCTCTATGGTCAGGTTCAGTTTGTCTACGGCGACGGTTCCGTCCGGATACTGTTTTGTGACTGACTCAAAATCAACCATGCCTACTCCTCTGCCAGCTGTACCAGGGCATTGTCGAGCGTCTGAAGAAACGTTTCATTTTCATCCTCCGTGCCTATCGTCACGCGCGTGTGCTTCGGATAACCCCAGGCAGCGGCAGATCTGACAATGACACCATTCCTGAGCATGACATCGGCGAGACGCTCCGCGTCGAACCTGCTCTCGAAGAACACAAAGTTGGTGTGAGTCGGGGTAACAGTCAGTCCGCGGCGGACGAGCGCATCCTCGAGGTACGAGCGCGATGAGCAGATTCTCGCGCGCGTCGACTGAATCACATCCCAGTCGTCGGACAGGCACGCACGTGCGCCGGCGATACCGATGCGATTGGCATTGAACGGCTCGGAGACGGTATCGATCACCGTAATGAGCTGCGGCCGTGCAACCGCGTAGCCGATACGACCTCCGGCGAGACCGTATGCCTTGGAGAAGGTCCGCACAATGATCACGTTGTGTGTGTCCAGATCGCGAGCGGTCGCCGGCAGGTTTTCTTCGGCGGCGAACTCCGCGTAGGCCTCGTCGACGACGAGCCACGCATTCGGTGGCAGCGCGTCGCGCAGGCGCTCGTACGCGGCAACGTCTATGATTGTACCCGTGGGGTTGTTCGGATTACACAGCCATACAAGCTTCGTCTGATCGGTGATTGCCTCGCGCATCGCGTCGGGGTCGATCGTATAGTGTTCGTTCAGGGCGACTTCCCGTACGACGGCTCCGGCGACCTTCGAGATCTCCCGGTAGAGTCCGTAGCTCTGCGTTGGAAGAATCACTTCGTCGCCGGTTCGCAGGAAGGTGGCTGCGATTGTTTCGAGAATACCGCCCGCCCCGTGTCCGATGGCTATCGATGCGGCGTCCCTTCCGAAGCGACTGCCAATCATTGCACGAAGGTCCCGGAAGGATGCATCCGGGTACTCGTTGATGCGCTCGATCTCGTCTATCATCGCCTGCCGTGCTGCGGGGAACGGTGCGTAGGGGTTTTCGTTGGAGCCGAGTTTGATAACGTCAGTCAGACCGTAGTCGCGCTTGACCTCTTCTATGGTCTTCCCGGCCACGTAGGCGCGTGCCTTCAGGATCTCGTCCCGTATTCCCGGTACGCTCATGATTCACTTCCTGTGCCGGTATCCCGGGGAGCCCGGACTTCGATAATCGTCGGATAGTCTTTCGCGAGGGCGTCACGGACCAGAGCCTCCACCGTTGCAGGGTCGTCTGCTCTGTAGCCGTCCGCTCCGTAACTTTGCGCGAAGGTGCAGAAATCGGGCCCGGTAATATCCACCGCGATCCGGCTGCCGGCGTGTCGTGCGTCCTCGGTTCGCCGTATCTCTCCGTAGCCTCCGTCGTTGTAGATCACTACCGGAAGACCCATGCCTGCGTCACACGCGGCAGCGAACTCCCCTGCGGTAAACTGAAAACCGCCGTCACCGGCAAGGGCAACGACCGGAACCTCGGGCCGGGCTGCTTTCGCACCTATGGCCGTCGGCAGGGCATACCCAAGGGTGCCGTAGCCAACCGGGTGCAGATAACTCGCCGGGGTGTAGGAGGGGTACTCGCTCAGTCCTGCGTAGGCAGCCGTCGTCATGTCGGTCACCAGAACGCCGTTGCGGGGAAGCGCAGCGCGTATCCCCGCAAGCATCGTGATAATGCGTGCAAGGGCCGAGCTTGAGAGGCCGTAGGTTTCACTCCGGGCTTCGTCGGACGCGGAGATGAGTCTGTTCACAAGTTCTGCGCGGGACGCTGTCCGCCGGTCCGTGAGCCTGGTGGTGAGCTCCGGCATGACGCGTGCGCAGTCCCCGCAGACGGCGAGGTCGGCCCTTCGCGCCACGTCAAAATGCGCAGGATCAAGATTGATGGATATATACCGGCCGCCGACGACAAAGGGCTCATACCACAGGTCGGTCGACGATAGCTGTGTGCCGACGCCGAGGACCACGTCGCAGGTGGCGAGCCAGTCCCGCACCGGTTTCATGTGCAGCCTGCCGCCGAGCGAGAGCGGGTGATCGTCGGGAAGAATCCCCTTGCCGGCAGCGGTGGAAACTACCGGTGCCGACAGCACCTCGGCCAGATTCTGAAGCTCTGAAGACGCACCACTTGCTCCGCCACCTGCAACTATGCCTATGGAGTCCGCTGCCGCAAGCGTCGTCACCGCATGTGCAACAACGCCTTCGTGCTCTGTGGCGGGGTTCGGAGCCAGCAGATCAAGCGGTATTTCGATGTGCACCGGTCCCGGCCTGCCGGACACAGCAAGCGACCAGGCCGCGCGCAGATACGTGTCGATGTGTGCGGTATCCGGGATGCGTCGGCTTTCCTTTGCAAGACTCGCACCGAGGCGGGTAGAATCGCGGAGTTCGTGCAGGTCTCCACGGTCCTTATCGACATTTCGACGCGAGAGCTGTGTAGAGATAACCAGCATGGGAACCGAGTCATGCAGAGCCTGTGCCATAGCCGTCGAAGCGTTGGTCAGCCCCGGCCCGGTAATGACCAGCGCAACACCGGGGACTCCGGTCGTACGGCCGTGACCCAGGGCCATAAACGCTGCCCCCGCTTCGTTGCGGGCGGTCACGTGAGAAATCTCGGGGTGAAGAATCAGCCTGTCGTAGATATCGAGATTGTGTATGCCCGGAATGCCGTACAGCGTCCGGCATCCGAGCGACGTAAGTGTGGAAAGTAGTTGCTGTGAACCGTCTGTCACCTGAAAAACTCCTGAAATTCATTCGAGTCGACCGGCCTGTCGAAAGACGCGCACGCGTGTGGGACACACGGAGGCGTGTCTGTCACGATCAGTGGACTCGGTAGTACCTGTTAACTAGGGAAAAAGGCCGCCATGGTCAGCACCGGTCGGATGCGCGCAATACCACAGGCCATAGATCGAAGGTGAGTCATGTGCCTGTGTGCGTACCGTGTTCCACATGCGTAATTGAGCCTTGGTATAAGCCTATTGCTGCGGTCCCTGCGGGTCAAGGTGTTTGAGTAAAAATATTACGAATAGAAAATGTGTCATTGCGTTATATTGTCGACGATGTAAGAAGTTTCCGGGTATATGAGCTGAGCCATGCGTTCGACCAGCCCCAGATCGCGCTGTCACGCATGATCTTCTTTACGGTGTCACGGCCGATCTTGACCTCGCCACTGAGAACCAGAGGGTTGTTCCGGGAGACGGCAACGGTCTTTGCCGCAAAGAGCAGCGGCCACATGCAGGCAAGCCTGAGCCGGTGCAGGTGGCGGGGAATAAGCCGTATATACGCGACGCCGGACATGAGATGACGCTCGGCCTTCTCTACGAGTTCCTCGACGACGTGGAGCGCGCGTTCACAGGCATCCGGACTGAACAGCTCGGAGGGGGTCAGACCGTGACTCGAGCAGAAGGTCCGGGGCACGAAGATCCAGCCGCGGTCGTAGTCCTTGCGGAGGCCGCGCAGAATATTGACGGTCTGCAGGGCCAGTCCGAACTCCCGCGCGAGTGGCATAAGCGTATCGCGTCTGCGGGCAACGCCTCGCGAGTGCTGGGCGAACAGGTCGGTTACGAGATAGCCGACTATTCCCGCCACGTAGTGCATGTAATCGTCCATTTCCGCCTCGTCTTCGACACGAGGGCCCTTGGCCTGCCATTTTGCCATACCGCGGGTCGTTTCGCGGACACGCTTGTGTATGGTCTGCGTTGCGTTCTGCGGAAAAGACTTTAAAGCCATGAGCAGCGAACCGCTTCGGTAGGCAACCTGCGCCTCCGGGTCGTTCGGGCGGTGAGGAATGGTATCGAGTTCGTTCAGAAAGCTCTTCAGCTCCGCCTCGTCCTCAAGGACCTCGTCCCAGCGCTCGAGGAGCGCGATTTTGCGTTTCGGAGAAATGGTTTCGTGATCTTCAAGATAGTCGGACACGCGAAACAGCAGGTACGAGACGGCGATCTCGTCTTTCAGCGATGCCGGGAGCCCTTCGATGGACAGCGAAAATGTGCGCGAGGTTTCCCGAAGAAGCGAGAAAACCTCAGCGGAATCCATGAACGGAGCGAGATCGGGGTGCCTGTTTGTAGAAATAAACGGGGTATTACTGCTCATACACGCACAGTGTAGCGTGTATGAGCGATAAATATCGAGGGGGGATCAGTAGCGCATGCGCATACCGAGTCCCATGCGGTCGCCAATGAAGGTGAACGGCTGTGGCTCGAACACGACCACACCTGATTCGATGTTTTCGTGTGCAAGATCCCCGGCGTTTGATGCACTCCAGGAGCGCCAGATCAGATCGAGCACGCTCCCGCCAAGAACGACACCGAGGCTGGGCGCGAGATCCGAGAAGCTTAAGCCCCGCCAGGCCGCGTCTATGTCGCTACGGGAATCGTTCCAGTAGTCAAGGCCGGTGCTGCCGCCTTTTCGAAGCTGCACCGTTTCCGGAAGCAGCGCGTATGCACCCCAGAACGTGCCGACAGACAGCCCGATATCGCCAAGGAGAAACAGCGATCCTGCGAGCGCGTCGCCCCCGCGGAACTGTCCGAACCCGGGCATTACGAATGAACTGAACTTGAGAGAACGAACGTACGATGCTTCCTGTTCGCGTACACTCAGTACGCTCAGGAGTTCGGTCAGATCCGATACCGTCAGGTCACCGATTTCAGTACCGGCAGCCTGCGATGCGAAAGACTCGAGCTCTTCTGCGACCAGGTCCGAGAAATACCGGTCGCTGCCGGGACCTCCGTGACCGTGATGCGGTGACGCGGAAACGGTAACCGCTGCCGTCACGCTGAGCACTGCAAGCATTGTGATTATTTTCTTCATACACCGGAAGATAGGCAGGCGCCCGCTCCATCGGCAAGGATAAAACGGGCGCTTTGATCGTTTGTAAGGTTGACGTAAAGCACTAGAAGCCGAGTCGGACATCCAGCGCTGCAGCGAGTCCATCCGGGCCGAACACCCCGAGAAACTGCGGCGACGTGCTTTCTATCTGCAGGTTCAGTTCCATAACGTACAGCGGAATGCGCAAGCCGGCGGTTGCCCGCCAGACCGGCCGCTCCCGCCCTATACCAAAGTACAGAAGGTTCGTCGGGAAACGGTTTCCTGCAACGGTGACCCCAGGGTTAACTGCACCCAGGGTCTCGCTGAACACGACATGAGCGTGTGGAATCACGTCTACGAACGGCAGCCCGAAGCGGTAGAACCCGGATACTCCGGGTGCGAGCCGAATGCGCTCGGCTGCATCACCGACAAACTCCACGTCGATATCCTCTGCCTCGAGTTCGAGCGGGTCTTCATTATCCAGAAAAGCCTGAATCGCATTTTCGGTGGACGCACTGTACGAACCGGTAACCCGGAACTCACTTGTGGCCGTCGCACGAACCAGGGTGATATCGGTCAGGCCGACGCCCCAGTGCGGCCGGCCTGCTGCATCGCGGCGAATGACTCCAAGATCGACCTTGAATCCGCTGTTGCTGATGGCGTCACCGAGATCCGGCATGGCACCCTCCTGCAACGCCACCAGATCGACAGACGAAAACACGCGCGTGTCGATTCCGGCAGACGCGTTGAAGCCCTCGTCGGTCGTTGTCAGATCGAACACGAACCCGCCTTCGCCGGAGTATGCGATCGGCACAAAGGGAGCGGCGTTGATGCCGAAGGTCCACTC